>CAZNBG010000460.1:0-2981 GCA_964570915.1 uncultured Nitrospira sp.
ACCAGGTCCTTCTGGGTTGGAGCGTGGACGCGCGCTTAAGGAGCGACCTCTTGGATGAATCCGGAGCAGTGGGACGGCAGGGGGATGGCCCATGCGGGTGGATCCGGGCAGCGCTCCTCGGATTCCGAGTGGCCGCCCTGGTCAGGGTAGAGGTCGTCGATGACCTGCAAAGTCTCACACACGATCATGTTCATGATCGTGTCGACCTGAATTGAGGAGGAAAGATGATGAATAAAGTAGATGAGTACGCCCAAGCTTGCCAGTGCAAGCCCGAGCGATCCGGAGACGGCCAGACGGGGCATGAACGCCGCCTCCTCGGGATTCTGGACCCCGACGGTATGGAGCCCTGCCGTGCTGTATGCGAAGGCCCCCACGAAAACACTCAGGACGAATTGCGTCCCGCGGTCGCGCATGAAATTGCGAAGCAATCGGGGAGAATATTGCCCCGAGGCGATCTGCAAGGCGATGATCGTCAGCGCAAACACCAGCCCAGTCACGGTAATCATCGTGGACGACACCACGATCAGCATTTGCCGAGCGTCTTCGGGCGTACCCTGGAAGACCAGCCATCGTAAAGGGGAATTGTCGCTGATGGATACATGAGACAACACCGCTCCCGCGACCAGGAAAATCACGACGGACACGGTCGGCATGACCCACAGTGCGCTGCGAAGGTGATCCCACAAAATCCGATGCCGAATACGCACACTCATATCCCGGCCTCCGATGTGAGTGCACTCCTACGTGATGAATGAGCAGCACCTTCGAGTCTGAAGTGGACGGTAATCTCGGTAGTCCATGAAGCCGAGGCTCCAAGGTATTTATGCTGGAAGACGAGCTAGCAGTATGATCGGCGACCAGTATATCGAGATTGATCGGCACAAAGCAAAAATCATGATCCCAGGGAAGGGGGAGAAAAACTCTGCGTTTCCATGTCTGCCCTGCTTGATTGACCGACCACGAAGGAGGATAATTCAAGGAGGGTAGGGTCACTCCATGCCTGTCTCGCGAGTTAGAACGAGGGCATTTGCCGCCGGTATCGCCGCATTGATAGTTGGATTGCTTGTCTTCCATCTTCCTACCGAAGTTGCGAAATCTTTTCTCTCGTTATTCCCTCAACCAATCACGACAACGTTTGAGATGGAAAATCTCATGTCGGCGGCACGGGAAAATGCCACCGCTCTCTCACCTCAGGCAATCGACGAACCCTCGTGGAAGGCGTTAATGACTCGCGTCTTCGGCATGGCGTTGATCGGACTACCCATTTGGTACCTTTTGCAACGCCGTGAACGCGAAGAGGAACTCCAGCGACGCGATGAAGGCTGGGCAGCGCGTCTGCACGCACGGAGCGAAGAGCTCATGGCCGTCAACAACGCGCTCGTCAGCGAGGTATCGAAGCGAATTGATACCGAACAATCGCTCGAAGCCAATCGGCGGGACCTTCACGTGCTTGCCTCGCAGCTGCTTCGCCTTCAGGAGGATGAGCGACGGCGAATTTCGCGCGATCTGCATGACGACATCAATCAACGGTTGGCGCTCTTGTCGATCGATATCGAAATGTTGGAACAGCAACTCTCGCACACTTCCGACGGTACCGTCAGAACGGTGCACGCCATTCAGAACCGCATTGTCGAACTTTCTGAAGATGTTCGCCGCCTCGCGTATCAGTTTCACCCGTCCATCCTTGACGACCTTGGTTTATCCATCGCGATCCGACGCCTCGTCGATGATTTTCAGGCCCGTACCGGTCTCAGCACCCAATTTGTCTGTAAAGATATTCCGAAACACTTGGCGCAAGACGTCGTCACCTGTTTGTACCGCTTGGCACAAGAAGGCTTGGCAAACATTTCCCGCCATGCCAGGGCAAAGAATGTTCGGGTTGAGCTTCGGCGATTGCGAGACGGTCTTCAGCTTCTGGTGAGTGATGATGGAGTAGGATTTGACGTGAATCGTGACGACGACCGGCGAGGAAGTCTCGGTCTATTGAGTATGAGGGAACGCGTGTCCTTAGTTGCCGGAACCTTCGATATCCAATCGACACCGGGAGAGGGAACACGCGTCTGTGCTTGGGTGCCGTTCAAACAGGAGCGTGCATGAGCAAGCCTCGTGTCCTCTTGGCGGATGATCATGCCTTAGTGCTGGAAGGATTCAAAAAACTGCTGGAAGAACATTGCCAGGTCGTGGGCGCCGTAGAGGACGGTCGGTCTTTGCTGGATGCGGCGAAACGGTTGCGGCCGGATATCGTAGTGATGGATATTTCGATGCCGCAACTGAACGGTCTTGATGCGGCGCGCCGCTTGCGAAAAATAATTCCGCAAGCTCGATTGATTTTTGTGACTGTCCATGCCGACCCGGACTATATCAATCAAGCCTTTAAGGCCGGCGCATCAGCCTACCTGCTGAAGCGGTCAGCCGGATCCGAGTTGTCACAGGCCATTGATGCGGTGAAGAAGGGCAATTATTACGTGACTTCTTTGATTGCAAAGGATCTGGTTCAATCCGCGATTTCTGAAACGGAGCCGGACAGCGGCAGCCAGGATCGCTTGCCGGCGCGCCAGCGGGAAATCCTACAGCTCGTGGCCGAGGGGCTGACGCTTAAAGAAATCGCTTCAACGCTCGGTCTCTCTCCAAAGACGATCGAATATCACAAGTCGAAGCTCATGGAACAGCTCGGCCTGCATACGACGGCTGAATTGACAAAGTACGCGCTGGCCCACGGTCTCACCCCTTCATCTGAATAGCGTAGAAGCTGTTTTGGGTTCTTTTTGGAATTCCTCCCCGTGGAATTTCCTTTCGTACTTTAGGCAAGTACCTAATGGCACACGAAATGATGCCCTGCTAGATAGTAAATGCACTGGCCGCTCACGCGTTCCTATTAAAAAAAGGAGGGTCTGGACATGGCATCACCTCAGGCAACTGGTGATAAAGGGTACGACATTTCGCAGTGGTACGACTCGAAGCCGGTGAAGATCGGCTGGTTG
>CAZNBG010000461.1:0-2969 GCA_964570915.1 uncultured Nitrospira sp.
ATGATTCTTCAAGTGCATGACGAATTGATCTTTGAAGTACCTGAGAAGGAATTGGATGAGGCGAAACGACTGGTGAGGCAGGAAATGGAAGCGGTGGGGAAGCAGCTCGGCCTATCGGTGCCGTTGAAAGTCGAACTTGGGGTGGGCAAGAATTGGCGGGTGGCGCATCCATGAATGAGGAGTGGGTCCTGTCGCCGACCAGCCCGGCCGTGCTCGCACCCCGTCCGGTGTAGGTGTTGCGGGCGCCTGGGAAAGGCCGCGTCTTGGCGCGACTGGGTTGGGTGGGTACGAATATCGTCTTGGTCGGCGCCACCCGCGATGGGCTTAACGACAGGAGGAGGTCAGCCATGAATGCACGACGCGCGATGGTGATGTCATTGGGCATCAGTCTGGTAGTGTCCGGGGTGATGGTGATCATAGGACAGCCGTTCTCGGTGAAGGCTCAAGAGGTGAAACGATATCAATACCGAATCGTCGAAGTGCTGCACGACACAGATACGATGCAGCGAACTTTGAATGAATTTGGAGGCAGCGGTTGGGAACTAGTGGCTGTCAGTGCCGGGGATCTCACGTCTCCCCGGATGATTTTTAAGAAGTAGGGTGACGGGATGCTTCCAACACAAGGCGGAAACTTTCCAGTGACAGCGATCGAAGTTACGCGGCGCGGGTTTGTAATGTCGACGTTGGCAATGGGCTTTGCTCTGGCTGTGCGTCCCATTTGGGCTGAGACGATCGTGACGGATGCGGCAGGATTGACGGCTGGTGAAATTCGAATTCCGGTCCCGGGTGGCGACATTCCAGCCTACCGGGGCATGCCGTCAGAGGGAGGCTCGTTCCCAGTGATTCTAATCGTCCAGGAAATCTTCGGAGTTCACGAACACATTAAGGACGTGTGTCGCCGATTTGCCAAGCTGGGATATATGGCTGTGGCACCGGAGCTCTACGCGCGGCAAGAGGATGTCTCAAAGCTGTCTGATATCGATGAGATTCGCAAAGTCGTGTCGAAGGTACCTGATGCACAGGTTCTAGCAGATCTTGATGCGGCCGTGGCATGGGCGAAGGCTACAAGGCAAGGGGATGTTGAGAAACTCGGTATCACGGGATTCTGCTGGGGCGGGCGGATCGTATGGCTGTATGCGGCGCACAGTGTCCAACTGAAGGCCGGGGTAGCCTGGTATGGAAGCCTGGTCGGAAAGGCAAGCGACCTTCAACCCAAGTACCCGATAGACGTGGCAGCGAGCCTGAAAGCTCCAGTTCTCGGTCTTTATGGGGGAAATGATCAAGGCATCCCCTTTGAGACAATTGAGCAAATGCGGACGGCGTTGGAAGCCGCTCACAGTTCGTCCAATATCATCGTATATCCGGACACGCCTCACGCCTTCTATGCCGACTATCGGGCGAGCTATCGCAAGGAAGCGGCGGACGATGGATGGAAACGATTGCAGGCGTGGTTCAAACAGCATGGCGTGGCATAGACAAACAAGGCCGTCGAATGTGATGCCAATTGTCGAGAGTGAAACGACTTCGTTCACTGTGCCGTTAGCTCGCTAATCGGGCGTTCAAGTGCCGCTTGGAGCGAATTACCTCTGTGTTGAAGCCGAGGATATCTATTACAGCGGCAATTCACACCCACCGTCTAGCTTTCACATGAGTTAGACAGCGGTTTCCAGTATTCACTGTTCAAACCTGTGCCTCTGGTTGGTACATTCCTTCAGCTGACCCCTCTCGAGTTCCGGTTGGCGCGGGGTTAGCTTGGCACTCCTCTTGCGGTACTCCCCCCGGTTTTTCACTCTGGACATCTTGGACCACAGAAGAAAGGAACACTGTCATGATCCCTACTGCGGAACTCGACAAACAGACGGCTTCCTTTGTGCGGCAGTTGGAAGAGCAGCGGAGAATCGAAAAAAATCTTATGGTCGAACGGGTGCGGGGCACCAAGGAAGGTCTGGATTCGGTGTTCCAGGATATCAAGGAGAGGGTGGATGTATTGGAGCGTATGACGGGCTCTGTTGCGCCGACCGGATGGAGCCAACTAATTTTCACAGGCGCGGATAGTGTATCGTCACCCAATACGATCGGCTTCGTTGATCGGGACACCGCGCTCTGCAAGCATGAGCAGATCCGCTATCTCGAAGACACGACGTATCTACTATTGAGTGCGAATCCGCATTATGTCGAACGCCTGTTGCCCAACAAGTCCGCCCATGCCAGAGCGGCTGCGAATCCTTCTACCTGGGACAATCTCGGTTATGTGCATGTCGGCTATTCAACTGTACTCCCGTTACCCGCCTCCTTGGAGACGACGACAGTCGCGATCATGTCGCGGCTGAACACCTTGTTCAACTGGGTAGAAGTCAATGCCGTGGCTGACGATTGGTATGCTCATGTGGCTGCGATCGCTCGGCTGTGGGTGACCTTTGATGGGGAATTCCTCCAAACGCCTCCTGCGCAGTTTGTGAACTTAATGGCTAGCCCAAAACAAATAATGACCCATCAGAACATCGAGTCTCTCGCTCCCAGCGCGACCATGGCGTTGCAAGTTTCCGTGTCAGCCGGTAGCGGCACCACGCTCAACATTTATGAGGCGATCGAATTGGTCGCCACCACCCCGAATGGCCACGCGTACCTCGATGGCGTGTTTTCGTGGGAGCCGTTGGTGGTTCAGACAGCTTAAAGGAATGAATGGATATGAGAAATCGGCTTTGCCTTCTAGGAGCGGTGCGGAGCCGATTACATAGCGTGATAGAGGCGATCGACGATGTGAGAGATGTTGAACAGCATGGAGCCGCGCCTCGTATAGGCGGCATGACCATAATAGTGATCGCGCGGGTTTGTGGACCCGGTCGAATCCTTATAGTCTGCCAAGAGACAGCCGCCTTCGGTGGGGAAACGCACGGCCCGTCTTGCGCATTCCAACCATCGTTCGCAGGCATCGAACGGCTCGACCAATTCCAAAATGGCGTTGTTGG
>CAZNBG010000462.1:0-2960 GCA_964570915.1 uncultured Nitrospira sp.
CGCCCACCTGTGCAGCCGAGGCCTGCCTCTAAGAACCGGCCCGTGGCTTCTACGTCCGGAATCGGAAAGGCGAGATGAAACACGCTATGGCTCATCGAAATCGATCCCTCACGGTCGGTACGCGTTGACCATCCCACCATCCTGCCGCCATGTACGGCGTCACATGCGCAATGGCAAATTGTCCGTTCGGCTTCAAGACCAAGGTCCCCGCAGATCCATTGATCCGAGCGACCAATCTGTTTAATACCGAGCGCGCCGCCATCGCCGGCGTCTTCCCTTGACCTAAACGGGTGCAGATTTCTTTGGCTACGGCCAGGCGAATGATGCCCTCGCCCAATCCCGTCATCGACACCGCACCGGTTTTATTTTCGGGATAAACCCCCCGGCCGATAATGGGGGTATCCCCTACCCGTCCGGGCAACATGGGATCAATTCCGCCGGTGGACGCACCGGCAGCAACCGTTCCGGTCCGATCGAGTGCGACCGCGCCGACCGTTCCATGCCGATCCCGCATGGATCGCTTCAACTTCAGCATCGCGCCATAGGAGAGACGGCGGGGCGATGTCCGAAGCCGGTGACGCTCTACCTTGCAATGGTCGGCAAACATCGTCGCCGATGGACCCACAAGCAGCACATGATCCGTCTCTTCCATCACGAGGCGGGCGGCCGTGATCGGATGGACGACTTCTTCAACGGACGCCACCGCTCCCGCGCGCAGATGATCCCCTTCCATGATAGAGGCGTCCATCCGCCGCACGTTGTCCAGCTGTAGGCGCGATCCCTTTCCCGCATTGAAGAGCCCACTACGCTCGAGTACGCGGATG
The DNA here is from genome assembly GCA_964570915.1 of uncultured Nitrospira sp. Taxonomy (GTDB): domain Bacteria; phylum Nitrospirota; class Nitrospiria; order Nitrospirales; family Nitrospiraceae; genus Nitrospira_D. The sequence goes on from CAZNBG010000462.1 coordinate 825, forward strand.
GTGTGCTCGACGGCCACGAGTGCCGAACTCCCCCGATCCAACAGATGATAGCCAACGTGCAATGCGGCACGCAGGCAAGTGGTTTGTAATGAGGTCATCGCGCGGGGGCCGGCGCCCCCGTGCACGAGGATGATGGGATGGGCAGATTTCAATTCAAGAGCAGATCCCGAGTCTTCCGATAGGCGAGATTGTGAATGCGATCCAGATCGGACCGCACAAATCCCAAACACGTGACGCAGAGTTCAAAGTTCTCTGATAATTTTTGAAACAACGGTAAACTGGTTTCAGCCTCATCACGGCCGATCTGAGCCACGATCCCGTAGGACCGTTTGCCCGTCTTCACATAATCCACCAGGAAGTCCTTGTGATAAATGCGGCCGGCCGATTTAAGCCGTCGAAGATATTCGGGAAATAAGCCAGCCATGAACAGGGTGAAATCCCCGATATGGCGGTGGACGGCTCCCTCACGATCCAGGGACTGTGCTTCCAACATGACTTCCGATTCAAAGAGCAGATCAACGACCGTATCGATCGGCTGATTCTGCCGATTTCTGATCCTATACAGCTGATCCGTATGGGTGAAATCGACCAGTAGATTCGAAACGTACGAGGTGACCTTTGGGTCGGGCCAGCCGAGGTGTTCCGTAAAGCTCTTTTCGGTGAGCGCGCCGAAGAGTTGCCGGAGCGGATGTCGTGGAGGAACTTGCGTGCCCATCTTTACCTCCTGCGAAGGCCGATGAGGCTTGAACTCAGTATACCAGATCCCGACCGAAAACCGTTTTCACTCTTATCGATTCTATCGGAACCCGGACGTCAGACTTGAGTCGGGACCTAGTTCCGCTCTCTACTGTCCACCACGAACGTCACGGGTCCGTCGTTGACCAGCGCCACCTGCATATGCGCGGCAAAGACGCCCGTTTCAACCGGTGTTCCGGATGCTCGCAGGCCGGCTGCGACCTGTTCATACAGCCGCTTGGCCAGGTCCGGAGGGGCGGCCTCATCGAAACTGGGGCGACGGCCGTTCGAGGTCCGGCCCAGTAGGGTAAATTGGGAGACTAACAATACTGCGCCGCCCACGTCGGCCAGCGATCGATTCATTTTCCCCTGCTCGTCGGCGAACATGCGCAGGCTCCTGAGCTTGTCGACCACATACCGCGAGTCCGACTCGTCATCGCCTTTCGCGACTCCCAACAACACCATCAGGCCGGTTTGGATCCGACCGACGATTGTTCCATCGACCTCCACCGAAGCATTGGTGACGCGTTGAAGGACGGCTCGCATGGCGTGAGATCAGCCTCGCTGGAGTTGAGTCAGCGTCCCTTCAAGGGATAGCAATTTTCGTTTCATGGAAAGGCCTCCCGAGAAACCACCCAGCGAGGCATCGTGGGCGACAATCCGGTGACAGGGAATGACGATCGGCAACGGATTCGCCCCGACCGCATTGCCGACCGCGCGGGCATAGTGCCGTCCCCCCACGCGCGCAGCGATCCATTGATAGGAACGGAGCTTCCCGTACGGCACCCGCTGCAAGGTCCGCCAGACGTGCCGCTGGAACGATGTTCCCTGTGAAAGATCGAGGAGTATATCGAAGGTGTTTCGTTTCCCTGCAAGATAGTCGAGCAGTTGATGACGAACGGCTTCCAGTCTCTTGGATTCTCCGTGCTGCAACAGGCCTCTCGATTGCCCTCTGAGGTCGGACTCGACCGCCCGCCTTGACCGTTTTGGCAACACAATCGCTTGAATCCCTTTCGGGGATTCCGCAATGCCCATCCAACCCCATGCTGAACGAAAGATCATCGCACGTGGCATGAATCGCTCCTTGTTATCCCATCACTCGACCGAGCTTCCTGCGAACCATCCCCCACACCACTCCGAGTTCCTCCGACCGGAACAGCGCATGGACAGCGAGATATCCACCGACGCTCAACCCGATCGCAGCAAACAGCATCGCGGATTTCGTGACCCATTCAGCGGGGTGCGTCCATACCTGTGCGCCGGCCACCCACCAACAGGCGATGACCAGGGGAATACATGCCGCCAATACCCGCAGAGAAGATCGTCCCACCGCTACCCAGTCAACTCCGCCGAGCCTCCGGTTCAACAGCGCGCATGCCTTCCGCCCCAAGAAGGACTACG
>CAZNBG010000463.1:0-2955 GCA_964570915.1 uncultured Nitrospira sp.
ACGCTCGATGTGACGGCCGATCCCTTCCGTCTTGCGGTCACGGGGTTTGACCCGAGAAGGGACCTGGTGGTCAGGGCTCATGCGAAGGAGGTCGACGAATGACCGTCCGTCGTCTCAACTACACGAATCGTCAGAAGATCAGACGCAGCGATGTTGCCGTCGCTGTTCAAGGGGCCTCGTCGCCGGTCGCGCGGGTGGACTATCGGTTAGCTGAATATGGGTTTGCTGATGATGCGGTTGTGTTCCTGGAAGCGTATGCACCTCAAGAGAGCTTCGGTGCGCGCGTTCAAGTGGGGTTGGCTCATCATCCCGACGCAACAGTCGAGCTTGACTTGAGTCAGTTCAGCGCCCCCCAGGAGTTGCTGTTCCGGCTCAAGGTCATTGCGGCTGATGGCTCAGGCAAGCTGCTTGGCAGAGCCGATCAACTCAAGGCGTCCGATGAGGCATCTGATAGGACAGAGGGCCGATCTCTCCTCCCTGTTGTGAGCGCTGATCTTGGACATCGGCTGTGGTGGCTTGAGCTTGATGAAACGGATCAACCAACCCTTCTGATCTCGGAGCGGATTGAGGATTACAAGGCTTTTGCTCGCACGCCAACGTTTGTCTGGTTCGTCCTTCCTGCCATTCTCAGGGGCTGCCTCGAGGCAGCGGTGGAAACCGTGGATGAGGAAAGCGAAGGCGATGAGGGTGCAGCGACACCTTTGGCGCGATGGTTGAAGCTCGGCTCTACTTTGGCTCGTCGGTCCGCGCCGGACGCAACTGATGATCAACAGGAGAGGGATAAGTGGATAGAGGATGCTGTGAGCGCATTCTGTCATGATCATAAATTGATGCAGCGATACTTCGAGCAGGAGCCGGCCTCGCAATGATCGCGCGCGTATTCACTGACGAAGGCGTTGAATCGTTCAGGGCTCTCCTAGGTGAATTCCGGGGCGCGATGGTAGGGACAGTTCCCTCGGAGCTGATTCAAAGCCCCGAGCTCACCGTTGAGTTGGCATTCCGGATCGAACTGCCGACGCTGTCGCCTCAGACAACGCGCTATCTCTGGGGGCAGGCTATCGACGGCCTCTTGGGGTTCCAAAAGCCTCCTCAACACCAGAGGAAGGGATTCTGGACCTGGCTCTCCGCGTACTACTTCGACGCGATTTGTCCGGCTGGCAAGGACGGAAAGCGTCATATCGGTGAGGAATCACGCTACATCCCCGAATTGAGTAACTACCGTCGCTATTATCGACACCTTCTGTTGGGACCCTGGTACGTGGCAAGAGCACACAGATCGGATCCTGTGCCTACGAAGGTCGTCTTGGCCGGTCCATTGTCAGCCCCTGGCGAACTGCCGGCGCAGTTGATGTCGCGTCAGGATCTTATAACTTCGGCGGCGGTGTTGCGCGCAGCCTACGTCATGTATTTCGATGACAAAGCTGGTCGGCTACGCCGAGGCTCGGGTGGTAGCGGTGCTGGAAGTCCGCGGCGCCTTGCCGACGTCTTGGGTCAGCTTGCTCTGACCTACGACTTGCACGCAATCGATTATGGTGGCCTCCTCGCGCTCTTGCCAAAGGAGTTCGAGCGATTCTTGGGTAACTGATCGCGCGCGTCGTTTTTCTTAACTCATCGATTGACTCGGCTTCGACGCCGCGCACTGTTAGCTCCGCGTGCGGCAAGTTGCTCGAACATGAGAGTCAACGTTCACGGGACTAACCATTGACAGGGACAGCAATGTGACATAATGTCATAAGCATGTCCCCCCAAACAAATGCCGAAAGTGGTCGGGAGTTCAGACGGCTCCGCGAGGCCGCCGGCCTCACGCGGGCCGAGCTGGCTGAAAGGACCGACTACTCGGCTCGTCAGATCGCACGGTGGGAGGCTGGGGAAGGTCGAGTTCGGGAGGTAGTCCGGCAGTACTTGCTGGGGCTGATCCCGACGTCATCCGCATCACGCGGAGACTTCAAATTCATCGACCTCTTTGCTGGGATCGGCGGGTTTCGACTGGGTCTTCAGTCGGCTGGGGGCAACTGCGTTTTCACGTCGGAATGGGACCAGTGGTCGCAGCGCACGTACAAAGCCAACTTCGGCGAGCATGGGTGCACGGCGACATCACGAAGATCGAAGCGGATTGCATTCCAGATCACGACGTCTTGGCCGCGGGCTTCCCGTGTCAACCGTTCAGTATCGCTGGGGTCTCCAAGAAGAACGCCCTAGGGCGGAAGCACGGCTTCGCGGACGAGACTCAGGGGACACTCTTCTTTGACATTGCCAGGATAATCAAGAAGAAGCAGCCGAAGGCATTCATCCTGGAGAACGTCAAGAATCTCGCATCGCATGACAAGGGTCGCACGTTCGACGTGATCATGCGCACCTTGCGGAAGAAACTTCATTACAGGGTCAGCCCGCGAATCATTGATGCCCGTTGTTTCGTCCCCCAGCATCGCGAGCGGGTGTTCCTTGTGGGCCTGCGGCCGGATGTCCAGGCGGAGTTCAACTGGGACGAAGTTCGCCTTCCAGATGCACGGAAAGGTCCTAAGCTGGGTTCGATTCTGCATTCAGAGGACGCGATCTGGCCTTCGGATACTCAGTTCACGGATGAAGCGGGGCTCGCACTTCCGAAGTACGTCCTATCGGCACACTTGTGGGACTACCTGCAGGGATATGCCAAGAAGCATCAGGAGGCGGGCAACGGTTTCGGCTTCGGCCTCGTTGGCCCCGACGATATCGCGAGAACGCTCTCCGCACGCTATTTCAAGGACGGATCGGAGATACTGATCCACCGGAAGAAGGGTCCGCCGAGACGGCTCACGCCGCGTGAGTGCGCGCGCCTTATGGGTTTCGATCGTCCGGGTCAGCCACCATTCCGGATTGTGGTCTCGGATACCCAGGCCTACAGACAGTTCGGCCACGCGGTGGTTTGGCCCGTGGTTGAAGCGATCGCAAAAGCGCTCCAACCAAGCTTGCCCGGGG
>CAZNBG010000464.1:0-2945 GCA_964570915.1 uncultured Nitrospira sp.
AAAATTTGAACTCGAACTTGGCAAATACGAAGACGGAGACATGCCTACGGTCACGCCGTTAAAAGTTACCGACGAGCCCAAGCTCGCCGAATCCAAGAGCGAGGCAGAAGTGAAATCCGCTTTGCAGCAGCTTAGAAGCTTTGACCAGGAGCTGGGCGAGGAGGGCGAAACCGCCGAGATCGCGTCGCTTTTCGAGGAAGGAGCGCCTTTCTATCTCCCGAAAGGTCGCCCCTTCATAGGGCCAAGCGGCGCAGCGAAAGCCCTTTCGGGTTACGACTCGTTCAAAACCGAACCTCTTGGTGGAGATATGTCCGTCGGGGGCGACTTCGCTTACACCTTCGGCAAAGGCGAGCTTGTGACCAAAACGAAACAGCCCATCGCTATCTATTATTCGCGCCTTTGGCGAAGCTGTCCCACGATGCCCGTCCAGGAAAACCTGCCTTCCACGAAACGGCGGCCCTGCGCCCCCATGACGTCGCATCGAGCCGGGTCATTCAAGAGTGCAATGATCGCATCGGCCAGTGTGCGAGGCTCATCCGGAGCCACAAACTGTACGCCACTATCGGAGGTAAACGTCGACACGACGGAGGGAATGGCGCTCGCCACCACCGGCCGGCGGCACGCGAGATAGTCGAAAATCTTCACCGGCGAAGTCTCACCACGATCACTGCGAAACGGAGCGACGCATAGGCTCATGGCATTGATCCAAACCGGTACCTCCCAGTACGGAATCCGTCCGGTCCATGTAATGCTGCTGCTTAGACCCAGCCGTCCCGCCTGTTGCTTGAGTTCGTCAGTCGCCTCCCCATCACCCACCAAGATGAGTTGTGCCGTCGGACACACTTCCTTGACCAAGACCATCGAATTCAGCAGATCGGCCAGTCCCTGATACCGGTAGAAGCTCCCGACGAATCCGACATACGGGCGACTCGGCAAGAGACCCAGCTCCAAACGAGACGCCACCACGTCGCGTGGAACAAACCGTTGCACATCTGTTCCGCTGGGAAGCACCGCGATCCGCTCAAGTGGAATGTGATAGCGTTCATGAAGCACCGACCGTAACCCTTCCGTCAGCACCACGATACGATCACAGTACCGCAATGTCAGGCGGGCCAAGAGCCGTTTGCACTTCTGCAGGAACGGCTTTCGCTCATTGAGCCATTCGGGAACCGGCTCACCGTTCACTTCGCAGATGCACGGCACGTCAAGCAATCTTGCCAGAATCAATGCGTGCGGACTGTCCATCCATCGGTAGTACACCACATCCGGCTTGGCAAGGAGAGCACGCATCAGCCCATGGATGAACGAGGACAGTGCATACGACAGTGGGCGGACCAATGGCAGGTGGATGAGACGTATGGGAATGACCGTGCAGGCTCGCCGACTCAGCGCCGATCGGTAGCGAGGGGGAAAGAGCGTGACTCGATCTCCAACCTTGGTCAGCGCATCAGCCAAGGTCCACACACGGATCAGTCCGACCGGATCACGAGGGGCATCCGGTTCATACCAATAGCAAAAGAGAAACCAAGTCACACGGCCTCCTGCGGCCTGCCCGGGAACTCTGTTTCGGCCGACAGACTCGGCAACAACATGACGAGCCCTGCGCAAAGCCAAAACGGCTCCATAATGCGGATGATGATGAAGGTATTGGCTCCGACCCCATGGGCGAGCATGGCGACCAAGCCCAAGAGAAATCCATGTGCCAACCCTTTGGCAAAGGGATCGGTTTGAGACAGAAACGATTCACGGGCGCACCGCCAGAGTCGATACACGATGAATCCGAAAGCGACCAGACCTGCAAGGCCTGTCTCACCGATGATCTTGACGTATTGGGCATCCGCCCACGCATATCCCGTGATTCCACGTCCTAAGATCGGATCGTGAACCCAGTCTTTCAAGACATACGCCCATGACTTCAGGCGTTCAGTCGTCGAAAGATCCAGTCCCACCTGGCCGACTTTGATTTCTCCGCCATATTGGCGCCCGAAAAACGTTTCATTCACACGTTGTTTCACATTCGCGGGTGCAAACAAGGGAATCAGTGCGATGATGACCAGCAGGAGCGTGACGACACGGGGCCGCCGCCACTGGGTCAACCCTACCGCCATGAGCAGGACAGCGCCGGCGAGGTAAGATGAACGTGACAACGTGGCCATGAGCGCCAAGATGGCAAAACCGCTAAGCACCAGCAGTGCGATGCGGATCGGGCCAATTTGAATATGCAGCAAGAGACCCGTCATGAGGGCCAGCAGAAACACCAGGTAGCCGCCGAGCGTATTCGGCTCACCGCTTTCCCCCTCAAAGGGAGCCGACGCGCGTATCCCGCTTGGTATTTGATAGATCGCATACAGACTGACGATAAGACCGACGGCAAGCAGAGCCGCAACCAGCCCGACGACGTGTTCTTGGGAGCGCACGTGGTTCACAACCATGAAAAAGACGAAGAAATATTCGAAGTACTTCAACACGAAGAAGAACCCCGTCATGGGTCGGACGTGTCCGTTCAAGACACCGAGGAGAGTCGAAACCACACAGATCACCATGTACGCGGCGATCGGTCGATTCAGCGGAGTCTCACGAAACAACGCCAACTCACGATACAGAATATTCTTGACCAACCAACTCACTCCGATAATGACCAAGAGGATATCGTCCATCCGGAACGACAGTTCTCGTCCTCCCACACCGCGGCCTTCGATGCGTCCAATGGCAACCTCGGGCGACAGGAGCATCGAAGCGATCAAGAGATAGAGCGCCGCGGGTACGGAGGTAAATGCCGTCAGAATGACCAAAAACCCGATGACGGCTTGCATGCCGATGGTGGGTGTTGTAAGGGTGAGTCCCAGCGCGATGGCGACTGCGAAGACGTAAATGACAAGGCCATACTGAACACGAATGACCCTTTGGTTCATAAGGCGGAAGTTCCCTAAATACCGTCAACAATA
>CAZNBG010000465.1:0-2940 GCA_964570915.1 uncultured Nitrospira sp.
TCTCGGTTCGTCGCCGTAATCAGACGAAAATTTACTCCAAGATCATCGGTGGCGCCTAGTCTCCGGAAAGAACGCTCCTGAATCACACGCAGCAACTTTGCCTGCAGCGCCGGATCCAGATCGCCGATCTCGTCGAGAAAGAGGGTGCCGCCGTCCGCTTTTTCAAGCAGGTCGAGCTTACGTTGATTGGCGCCGGTAAAGGCGTCTGGCTGATAAACGACTAATTCGCTTGAACACAGATCCTTGCGAATTGCTGTGACGTTGACCCCCACGAAGGGTCCAGAGGGCCTTGGCCCGTTGTGATGGATAACCCGTGCCAGGAACTCTTTCCCTGTTCCCGTTTCTCCCAGCAGCATCACCGTAGGTTTTGGATTCTCCGCCACTTCTCGTACTTGCTCGAGCAATTGTTTCATCGCGCGGCTGTGAGCCTCGACGTTACTCAAATGGTACTGGTTGGTCTGTCCACCGACTTCTGATTCCAGGCGGCGGCGGAGCTTCAGAACCTCGATCGCACGGGAGACGACCGCCTCGACTCCTTCAAGATCGACCGTTTTGATCAGGAAATCGTACGCCCCCAATTTCATGGCTTCCACCGCGTCCTGGATCGTCCCATACGCGGTCAGCATGATGACAATGGCGGATGGAGCAAGTTGACGCACGTGTTTGAGCGCATCAAGACCGCTGATGCCGGACATCTTCAGATCGAGCAGCACAAGTTCGGGGAGCTTGTGCTCAAGCTCTTGCAACAACGCCTCACCGGATTCATATCCGGTGGCGAAATGTCCCAGCCTGATCAGCCGCTTGACAATAGCCGTTCGAATAACTTGTTCGTCATCGACCACAAACACGTCTGTGTGCATGGATCAAAACCTTTCCAGTGCAGTTTCTTGTTCCAATGGCAACCAGATGCCGACAATGGTACCCTTTCCAACTTCGCTCGTTACATAGATGTCCCCCTCATGGCTTTCGACGATATTCTGACAAATAGACAAGCCCAATCCGGTCCCATGCTTTTTCCCGGAGGTCACGAACGGTTGAAACACATTCGGGAGCAACTCCGGCGAAATGCCGACACCGTCGTCTTTGACTTGAATCACCAATCCGGGCCGTTCTTCTCTGAACAATTCGTGTCCCGTGATCTCGATGGGAGCGCCACCCTTCGGTGTGGCATCAATGGCGTTGTCTATAATATTCAAGAGTACTTGTCGAAGGAGGTCTCGATCGGCGGTGAATTCGCTGATCATAGGTGAAATACTGATCTTGATCTGGAGGCGCTTATCCTCCAACCGGGACTTCAACAATTTGGACACCTCACCAGCGAGCCGGGTAAGATCGATTCGCGTCGGCGCAAGTCGCCGTGGCCGTGCATAGTCCACGATCTGATTGACGATTCGATCCAAGCGCCGAGTCTCCGATAAGATCACCTCGACCTCTTTACTCTTTGGATCACCGGATTCGAAGTCATCCAATAATACTTTTGCCGTTGAACCGATACCTACCAGCGGATTTCTGAGTTCATGAGCGATGCCGGCCGCAACTTGCCCCAAGGTCGCCAACTTTTCCGCTCGCCTTAATCGCAATTGCAGATTATCCAGGGTCGTAATGTCGATATTAAAGCCCACATAGACTACGTCGGGGCTCTCCAAATCCATGATCGGCACACGTTGACTTAAGACCGTCCGGATACTGCCATCGTCATGGAGTAACCGGAAAATCATTTCGCAAGGCCGTCCTGCGGCAACGGCTTCTGAAAATGTTGTGAGAACACGGTCACGATCTTCAGGATGAACCCGTTGGCGAAATGTCTCAGGGTCAACAGCCGATTCGGGATCCAGTCCCGCCAACTGCTGATTGTACCGATTGCTGAATGTGACTCTGACGCCTTTTGTCATAAAGATGCCGAGCGGTGCGTGATCCACGAGGCCGCGATATTTCGCCTCGGAAGCCGACAAGTGCGCATTCAGTCTCTTGAGAATGGCTTCAGATTGCTGGACTTCTTCGAGATCTTTACGGATCTGCAAGCTCATTTTCTTCATCACGGTGGTGAGCACACCGATTTCATCTTTCCGGTCAAGGACAGGAATGGAGGGAATCGCCTGACCAGCCGTCGAGCCTACGACTTTTGACAAGGCGGTTACCGGAGTGGCAATGGAACGCGCAATGAGTGCCAGCGCGAAGATGACGAGACAGAGGGTCACCAACCCGCCTCCAAGAATAAGAAAGCGCGTCCACACTCGATCGTAGCTCAACCGAGATAGCTCCAGCTGCTGCATGCGATCTTGCTCTTGATCAAACCAGGCCATCCATTTCCGAACCTCAACCATGATCTCCCGACTTCGTCCCTCCCGAACGTACTTGATTGCATCGGACCGATTTCCCAGCTGGATCGCTTGGAGCAGCGCTTCCTTCTCCAAAAATGACTTCTCCACCAGGGCGCGAATGTCTTCGAATCGTTCATGGTGCTGGGGACGCTGGGTTTCCAACTCCTGATCCATTGCCATGACGGTTCTTCGACCCTCATGGAACCGTTCCAGATATCGATTGTCCTCAGAGATGACATATCCCAGAAATGCCGTCTCCAAATCAGCGACCGACCGCATGTATTGGGCCGCCGTCTTTTGGAGAAGATAGAGGTGTGTCAGGCGTTCCTCATCCTGTATGAAATTCTGGACATCCAGATAGGTCATCACGCTGAATATCATGAGGGAGACGAAGGGAATGGTTGGAATGAGAAGGAGCTTGGGAAGGATCGGGAGATCATCCAAGAACTTCTGAGGAAAACGTTCTTGCATAAATTCTCCGATGGAATCCGGGTATTGCTAACCACCGTACATGCCGACACACCGCGTTAACTGCTCGCGGCCGCAAGAACTCAATGCGCTCCAGGAAGATCGCTGCTGGTCAAGGTCGTGCCTACGAACACCATCATCGCCCGTTCGA
>CAZNBG010000466.1:0-1919 GCA_964570915.1 uncultured Nitrospira sp.
GGGAGTACCGACCGCACTCTGGTCAGGAGTTCGATCTTGTTGACCGGCTTGGCGACGTAATCCATGGCGCCAGCGGCGAACGCCAGCTGCAGATCAACCGGGTCTGTCTTGACCGTGACCATGATGATCGGCGTGTCCCGAAACCGGTCGACGGCCTTTATTTGGCGGCAAGCTTCGATGCCGTTCATCTGTGGCATCAAAATATCCATGAGGATGAGATCAACCCGTGCGAGGCCGTGTTTGCCGCCGTCGAGGCCCAAATATTTAAACGCAGCGGCAGGGGAATCTGCCGCTAAAATGTCTTCATAGCCCGCCGTGGAGAGAATCGTTTGCAACAGCAGGCGATCATCCGCAGAATCGTCGACGATGAGAATGCTCATAATTTCACACAGTCCGAGAAGGAATGAGATTGGCGGAATCGTAACAGCTAGGCCTGATAAACGCCAGGATAAAGCTTTTTGAGACAGGGTTGGCAGAGGCCGTGGCTGAACTCCGCCTCCGAATGCTCACCGATATATTCTTCGAGCTGCTGCCAAAACCCGCCGTCGTTGCGGATTTTCTTGCACGAGGCGCAAATCGGAATCAGGCCGCGAAGTACCTTGACTTCCTTGAGGGCACGTTGCAGTTCCTGATTGCTTCGGTGCAGCTCCGCCTCGCGCTCCTTACGGCGATCCATCTCGTTCTTCAAGGTCAGGGCTGAAGCGACTCGCGCCAGCAATTCCACCTCGTTGACCGGCTTGTTAATGTAATCCATCGCTCCGGCTGAGAACGCCTCTTTCAGATTGTTGAGATCATTCTTAGCGGTCACCATGATGATGGGAATGTCTCGAAGGTGGGCCTGTTGTTTGATTCGGCGGCATGCCTCCACGCCGTCGATCTGGGGCATCAATACGTCCATTAAAATTAAGTCGATCTTGACCGACAATTGAGTGCCTTCGAGGTTCAAGGTTGTAAACGCTGCTTGCGCAGAATCCACCGCGACAATCTGGTCGTGACCGGCCTTGGCCAGGATAGATCGAAGCAACAGATGCTGGTCGGGTGAGTCATCGACGATGAGAATCGCCATAGCGTTCTTAACGGTTGAGGCTGAGCAAAACTGAAGCCACGACCGAGACAGATTCAGTATAGCAAATGACTGTCGGTGGGTATCAGGCGAGCTTGCTTTTGACCAAGTCGCTGACTTGTTTGCCGTCGATGGCCTGCCCTCCGACGCGAGCCATCACAGCTTTCATGACCATTCCCATATCCTTCAGTGAGCGGGACCCGGTTTCGGCAATGACCGACCCAACGACGGCTTCAAGCTCTTGCGGGGAAAGCGGTTTTGGGAGATATGACTCGATGATCTCAATTTCCTTGCGCTCCTTGACGACCAGCTCCATCCGTTGGGCTTTCTCAAAGTGCTCGACGGATTCGCGTCGTTGCTTCACCAGGGTGGTCATCACGCGGCTCATTTCCGCGTCATCGAGGTCCCGTTTGAGTTCGACCTCCTTGTTCAGAATCGCAGCTTTGATCATCCGGATCACGTCCATGCGGAGTTGATCACGTGACTTCATCGCGAGCTTGAGGTCTTCGGTAAGGCGGTTGTGCAATGACATAGAGGGTCTCTCGGGTTAAGGGCGAGCTACCAGAGAAAGCATACCCTCCTGGTTCCAGTGAGTCAACGATATGGGTGTGGAATGGTATTCAGACGAAGGGGTGGTATGATAGAGCTCGAACGGTCAAGACATCGTTGCCAAGGAGGATAGAGATGTTCGGAGAGATATTCGGCGAAAGGATGCGGGGAACAGGACTCACGTACAGGTGGGTGGTTGTTGCCGTGGGGGTGGCGCTGATAACTATCGGTGGGTGTGCCACTGAACCGTCTAAGCCGGCGTCGACGATGTCGCTGAGGAAGACTTTGCCGCTGGTCCAGCCGAGCG
>CAZNBG010000466.1:1929-2934 GCA_964570915.1 uncultured Nitrospira sp.
TCGACGATGTCGCAGGACAAAGTCCGCGATCATGCCGATAAGACGTTCGACAAGCTGAAACAAGAAGAGAAGAATCGTGCGGTTGGTTCCGGAGTGGGGCCTTACTGATTGGCGCTGGTTGGCCGGCGGGACATCTCGCGTAAGGGTTTCAGCAGTGGCAATTCCCAGAGCAGTCGGTTGTGGGCTCGCCGTTCCACTTGACGCGGTTCATGAAAGGTCCTGAGTAATGTCACCGAGACGAGCAAGCGAAGCAGACCTGAGAGAAAGAAAATAAATGGGAGATTAGAGACAGGCTCCAGCGCAACGGCTCCAAGACCCAGCCTGGCAGGCAACATATCGATCAATAGGCTGCCAATCACCGTGCCCATGGCCCACCCAATGGCGTTGACGACACTTGAAATAGCGACCGCCTTTGCGCGATCCGTTGGCTGTACGGCGTCGAAGACATAGTTGTTCAGCCCGAGTCCAAGGCCAGCCCATACCATGCCTCCGAAGAAGTTCACGACGACAAGAAATAGCCAAGTTGTACTGAATATATACAGCATGGGCAGAAACGCGACGAGTAGGCCGGTAAAGGTGAGCAACGCTTTGTTCCCAAAACGATCACCGAACCGTCCCCAGCCGGGCAGCGTAAGAAACTGACCGATGATGCCTGCTGCTAGCCAGGTCCCATATTGCCAGTGAGCCAGGTGGAGATCCTGAAGTAAATAGATCACGAAGAAAGGGCCGGCGACCAAGACAGCAGAATGCATGAGTCCTGAAAATAGCAGGAAATGGCGAAAGTTCGTAGACATCCCGGTGCGGAAAAAGTCCATAAAGCCCGTTGGCGTCGTGCTCGTGTCATGTGTTGGTAAGCCGCTGACATTCCGGAGCAAGAAGGCCGATGCGCTTCGGCAGAGACCGGCGATGAGGAACATGGCGGCAAAACCGACCCACAGGAGGTGCTGCTGTTCGAGGAAACTCAACAGGACTCCAGCCAGACACAGTGTGATAAAACTGGTCAAC
>CAZNBG010000467.1:0-2928 GCA_964570915.1 uncultured Nitrospira sp.
CGCATTCTGTAAGGCCTCCGGTAGAGCCACGCCCATCGACACTTCATCGAATACTCGTCGGAACTCTTTGCCGACAGGGGCGGCCGCTTCATCGCCGACGAGCTTCAGCCCGACCGAAAACGCATGACCAGCTCGAAGTGCTCGGGAGACCAGTTCGAGAGCCTCCGGCAACTGTCGCTCAAATTTGAAGATCCGTTGGCTCTTGAGCCAATACAGATACACAGCCGGTAAATAGCCAAGAACAACGGCGCTGAGCAGTGCAAGCACGACCGGCAGATGCATCAATGAGACGGTAATCATCCCCACCAACGCTAAGAGTGGCATCGCGAGGACAAACATGCCGAGTGGCGCTTCACAGTCAGCTTGGCGATGGAGTGCTCTGAGAGGCTGAGCCCGTCGTGCCTTGAGGAGAAACTCGTGCAGCCAGGGGATCTCGCTGAGAGTGTCCTTCCGGACAATGTCCAGCCGCTGCGTCAACGTTTCGGACGACGACCATTTTTGGAGACGTTCGACAGCACGGTCAGTTCCTGTAGGAACCAACAAACGATGCAAGGCCCGGCAGCCTTCCAGAAAGACAAGAATAGTTCCAAAAATGCCTAACGCGATCAAAGCATTTAGCATTCGTAGATCCTCTGTGGATCGAACAAATCGGAGGGGAGCGTCACGCCCTTTGCCGCTATACGCTCATAAAACTTCGGGCGTATTCCTGTAGCCTTAAATCGCCCCTTCACCTTCCGGTTTTCATCGAGCCCCGTCTGCTGAAACGTAAATAACTCCTGCAGCGTGATGAGATCCCCTTCCATGCCAGCGATTTCCTGTACGCTGATCAGCTTTCTCGTCCCATCCGACAAACGAGCTATCTGAATAATGAGATCCAATGCGGACGAGACATAGTGGCGCATCGCTTTGGACGCTAAATTAAACCCCGCCATAGAAACCAACGTTTCAATCCTGGTCAATGCATCCCTTGCCGAGTTGGCGTGAACTGTCGTCAACGATCCATCGTGACCGGTATTCATTGCCTGCAACATGTCGAGGCTCTCAGCACCGCGAACCTCACCCAGAATAATACGATCGGGACGCATTCGAAGCGCGTTCTTCACCAGCTCCCGCTGAGCGATCTCGCCTTTGCCTTCAATGTTGGCCGGCCGTGTTTCCAGGCGTACGACATGATCTTGGCGCAACTGCAACTCAGCGGCATCTTCGATCGTGACGATCCGTTCATTGTTCGGAATGAAACCGGACAGGATATTGAGCAACGTCGTTTTTCCGGTTCCTGTTCCACCCGAAATGAGTACATTCAACCTGGCTTGGACAATCCCTTTCAACAACTCACCGATCTCCGGCGTTAACGACCGCTTTTCAATCAGATGGTGAAGCTGGAGCGGATCCCTACTGAATTTTCTAATTGAAACAGAAGGACCGTCGATGGCTAAAGGAGGGATAATGGCATTGACTCGTGAGCCGTCTACCAGTCGGGCATCTACCATTGGCACCGACTCATCGATTCGACGGCCGATGCGCGAAACAATTTTCTCGATAATTTTCATCAAATGCGCGTCATCTTTAAAACGGACAGACGTCAGTTCCAGCTTACCCGACCGTTCTACGAATACCTGTTTATGACCATTTACGAGGATGTCGTTGATGGTCGTATCCGCCAGCAACGGCTCAAGCGGACCGAGTCCCAGCACTTCGTGAAGGAGATCCTGCGTGATCTGATTCCGCTCACGCTGGTTCAGATGAACCGATTCCTGTTGCAGTAATTGCTCAATCAGCTTGGTCAGCTGTACTTGCACCATATCCTGGGTCATGGTGCTCATCGCGTTCAAATCGAGCAGTTCGATGACGCGCTGATGCAACCGGTCTTTCAGCTCCTGGTAATGTGTTGTGACTTCTCCGTTGGACTGTTTCGTTGCTAGCATAGTCGTCTGTAGCCCTCCTGCTTCTTACGAAATGAATAACGGATCGTAATAAGTCAATTATAGGATAGGTTGCTTTGTTTTGGCCTCGATCTTGAGACTGGATAAGCAACGACCAAAAATTGAAGCTACCTTGCTCTGAAGATTTCCGGCACCCCGAGTCTTCGAGTGTTGTGACGCTCCAATGAGATGATCCGCTCCTCCCAGGTACCATTGTCCGATGAGCGTGCGCGACGCGATCATCGTCAACGGTTTCCCGTGGTCGATCGCCTCTCGAGTCGTTTCATAATCATTAGGAATGAGTCCTCCCACTCGAATATCTAACATACCTTCCATTTGGCCCAGCAACTCTTTTTGGTCATTCACGTAGCGGTTGACGACGACGGTCACTTTTCCTGGTGGATAGTGGGTCGCCCTCAACGCGGCCATCAAGTGCTTCGTCCGCCGAATCACAAGCCATGATAGTTTCTTGACAACTATGATTTGATTGTCGCAGGCGGGCGTGCAGCAAATCCTGTTCTTCCTCCTCCCGATGCCGCATTCATATAGGTACCCAATTTGACAACCGAAGGCGATGAACCCTTTGAGAAACCTTTCCAACGGCGCGCCACTCCGACACTGTGGGAATCCTAAATGGAGAAGTCTAAGACAATGTTGTCGTCATCCGTGGCGTTTGGTCCGGCGAAACGGGCGGAATAGACGCCCGGTCTACCGCCGAGGGCGTCGACCGCCAGCCCGCTGTCGTCGGCCAATACCCAGCGATCAAGATGGCGGGCCTGTTGCGAAGCTTTCAAAGCGGCATTGGCCGCGAAGGTATCGCCATCTTCGACGACTTCGATCGCGTTCGGAAAGTCGGCCAGCGTCGAGACACGAAAACCGCGCGGCGCCAAAAGCTCCACGAGCTCGAGGCCTTTCTTACGGTTGTGGGTGCCGATAACGAGATCAAATTGCGTAGCGGCCGCTGTCATTGACGATACAGCGTATCGAATGCGGCCATCCTGGCAAT
>CAZNBG010000468.1:0-2905 GCA_964570915.1 uncultured Nitrospira sp.
GACGACGACAACCTCTACATGCTCAAGATGCTCTTTGAGCGCATCGACGATTTCTTCGATCAGGTCTTTCGCGTATTTGAAGATCACCAATCATGGTGCTTGTTTCCGGAAACAGCGTCCACCTTGGCGAAACTCAAGGCGCACAACGTGGAACTTGGAATCATCTCGAATTTTGATTCGCGTCTATTTGCCGTGATGCGTGGATTAGGGATTGCAGGGGCGTTCGACACGGTGACGATTTCAAGCCTGACGCATGCGGCAAAACCTGCCCCTCGGATCTTTCAAGTCGCGCTGGAGAAACACGCGGTCGATCCCGATGAAGCGCTGCATGTTGGAGACAGCCTGAAAGACGATGTGGAAGGCGCGAGGAAATCGGGAATTCACGCCGTCTTGTTGGATCGTGACGGAGGACAGCCACAACCAGGCATTCAGACCATCACGAGCCTGGATGGATTGTTCCCACTCTTACAGCGGCTCGAGCAATAACGGTACGATGTCTTTTGCTCGGCCGTGGAGGGTCAGATCCACCAGCGCTGATTGGGGCGTGGGATCGAGATTGATTTCGGCGACGAACGCGCCTGTTTGTTTCGCGATCGACGCGAATCCTGCCGCAGGATACACGACGCCAGACGTCCCAATGACAAGCAAGATATCGCAGTTTCGGAGCACCATGGCGCATTGCTCGAGGTCCTTGGCAAACAGGGATTCGCCGAACCAGACGATGTGTGGGCGGAGCACCGAGTCACAACGCCGACACCTAGGCAGGATGGCAATCGGCACGTCGCGGTTGTCTTCCACCGCGCCACAGTCTGTGCAACGAACTTTCCAGATGTTGCCATGAATCTCTGAGAGCTTCTGCGAACCGGCGTCTCGGTGCAATCCGTCCACGTTCTGAGTGATCAGCCAAAAGTCTGTACAGCGGCGTTCCAGCCTCTCCACGGCTCTATGAGCGTCATTTGGCCGCGTTGTGGCGATTAGTTCGCGTCGCCAGTTGTACCACTCCCAAACGAGTCGAGGATCACGTTCAAACGCTTCCGGTGTCGCAAGATCCTCCGCGCGATAGTTGCGCCACAAGCCATCCACGCCGCGAAAGGTCGGCACACCGCTATCTGCTGAAATGCCAGCCCCGGTTAGTACCGTGATTGCACCGGCGGAGGAGAGCTTTTCCTTCAAGAGCGTGAGATCTGATCCGCGAGACATATGTCCAGATGGAAGGAATGGATACTGTGTCGCTGTGGAGCGGCATGCTATAGTACGCCCGCTTGAGATGCAACGGAATGAGGATAGCCCATGAAACAGATCTTAATCGTCGGGGCCGGGTCCGTGGGAGGATTCTTTGGAGCTCATTTGGCGAAGAACAATCCGGACGTCGCATTCCTTCTTCGGCCAAACACGCTTGCAGCCGTTCGGCAAAATGGATTGACGATTCGGAGCACGAACGGATCGTTTACTGTCCGGCCGACGGCGGCCTCGGATGTGGGGGAACTGCCTCGTCCCGACCTCATCATCCTCGCCGTCAAATCATATGATCTTGACGAAGTCATGCGGCAACTTGAGCCGGCGCTCACCGAACGCACCGTAATTCTGACATTGCAGAACGGTGTCGATACCGAAGACCGGCTTATTGCCCGGATGAACCGCGATTGCGTGGTCGGAGGAGTGGCATACATCTATTCGAAGATTTCCGAGCCGGGTGTTATCGATCACTATAAGAAGGGAGGGGTGGCCATCGGTGAACTGATGGGATATGAGAGCGACCGGTTGCTCAAGGTCCGTGACGTCTTCGCATCAGCCGGCATCCCCTGTCAATTGTCGAAGGACATTCGCCGCACCAAATGGGAGAAGATGTGCTGGAATTGTGTCTTCAACCCGATTACCGTGCTGCTCGATGATCGTGTGGCCAAAGCGCTTGACCATCCTGAAATGATGGGCGTCATCCGACAGATCGTCGGAGAAGTGTCGGCGGTTGCGGCGACGCTCAAGGTGCCGCTGCCCTCGGACATGGCCGAACGGGTTGTGAAGGCATCACAGGAGATTCGCGATATCCATACCTCCATGTATGACGACTGGAAAGCGGGGCGACCGACGGAAATCGAATATTTGAACGGGTTTATTGTGGAGCAGGGGCGCCACCTCGGCATTCCGGTTCCGGTGAATGAAGCGCTCACGGCAATGATCAAGGCTATGACCGAAAAGGAGCCGATCGGTCAACGACGAGTCCGTATCGAAGGCGCAGTCGTCCAGCCGTTGTCTTTCGATCATGTAACGATAGCCACATTACCGGCCGAGCATCATGTGGATATCTCGACAGTCATGCCGGGTATGAAAGGACGGGGGATTCGCTTGAATGGCCTGCTCGAAATTCCTGCGTTGGCCATCGGGGCGGATCACGTGGCGTTTCATGCAGGGGACGGGAAGTACTCGGCCTCTCTCACCCTGCAACAAGCGAAGGAGTATGGGGTGCTTGTGTATGAGCTGGATGGGGCAGCCTTGCCGGAAGACAAGGGCGGCCCGTATCGCCTCGTGACACCGGGGCTTGGTGATCTCTGCGCGAATGTCAAAGGTGTCGCGCGAATTGAAATCACCAGAGGGCCTGGACGCGATACGAGACAAACAACCTGTCCGCCACCCGCACGCCCTGACTGAAGATGAAAAGGAGACAGAGCATGCTCAAGCGACTCTGGCCCATGCCGTGAAGATCTCAACCGGCGGTAGGCCGATCTTCATGATTACCGATGAGCAGACCGTTACTGTTTAACGTGGGGGATGGATTGGCGGAGATCACGTTTCACTATTTCGTGTTAGTAAAGAGAGCGATCACGGGCACCATTCTCGGCGCAATCGCGGGAGCAATCCAAGTTTGGTTTTTCAAGCGTGACCTCATGCATCTCTGGGCCGCGATAGC
>CAZNBG010000469.1:0-2902 GCA_964570915.1 uncultured Nitrospira sp.
CCGCATGCTCATCGACGGCCTCCGCATGGTCCGCGGCAACGCGAAGGATCGCGTTCTCCCCCCCGTTGACTCCGATGAATTCATCTTCCTCGCCCGCCGGGTCGGCTATGCCACAGACGACTGGGAGGCCGGCGCTCGGCATCTCCAGACCGATGTCGAACAGCACATGAAGCTCACCAAAGAATTCTTCGAACGGACATTCGGAAAGCTCTAGGTCTCTTCACACCACATGCTTGAGCTCAATGAAACTCCTGACGAAGGCCCGGCTGCTGAGTGCTGGCTAGACGATGATGCGGGAGACAGACAGTGAGCAAGATATGGAGACCCGTACTCTCAAGCTGGGTGGTGTTCTAACCGATAGAGCGTGTGACGTTCGACCGGGGAACCTCTATGATTTCGTCAGGCACAGCCGCGGAATCGGCCTTGATCGACACTATCCGTCCTCGTCTCCATCGCAATCTCGGCCCTCTCTTCGAAGCATCCAACCGCTGCCTTCCGATCTTACAGTCAACCTGCCAGCAAATCCTGAATCATATGGGGCCTCATTCCAACGCCGTGAGTCTGGCCCGGGTGATCAGCCGCGATCACGGGCTGACATGCAAAGTTCTGCAAGTTGCGAACAGCATCGCCTATAGCCCGCAGCAGACGATTGTCTCGGTCCCCCATGCCGTCAGTTGGTTAGGACTCGATACCGTTCGGTCCCTCGTCGCGGCCGCGCATCTTGTCGAGCAGTTGCGACATTGGCCGGTTCGCCAGCATGAGTTTCGAACCCTGATCGCCAAGTCCCTTATCTCCGCAACCTATGCGTGCGAACTGGGAATGGCGATCGAATATCCTCAGCCGGGCCAGCTGTTTACTGCCGCACTTCTCTATTCCATCGGAGACTTGGCTATTGCGTATCAAGATCCGGACCTCTTTGAATCTCTCCAGGCTATTTCCCGGACCGTACGCCTACCGGCGGAATGTGTGCTTCAAGAGACCCGGCTCATCGGCGTGCCCCGTCTGACTTTGGCCCAAGCCTTGGCTCAGATGTGGAAGCTGCCGGACGATCTTGTCGGGCTCTTCAGTAGGACCGAGGAGCTGCCGACGGGGCGCTGGCAAAGCGGGTTTCAGACGTATCGAGGAATCGTCGTCGGCTCCATTCGGCTGGTCGAAGTCATGACCGATCCTGCCCGACGAGCTGCCATCGAGGAAGCCAAACGAACGCTGCTGCTCGGAAGTGGGCTCGCCTCGGCTCCGTTTGCGGATTTAATGATTCGGGCCATGGACCGAGGGCGCCAGCTCATTCGCTCGATGGGCTTGGCGCTCGACTCCTCCGCCGAAGCAAAGGACGAAACATGTGAGGCCACCGAGTCGACCTCTCGTCATTCATCTACCCAACGGAGGCCTGACGAGAAGCAAGCGGCTCCTCCTCAACAGGTTTCTCAAACACAAGACCTACCGGCCGCTCCAATTCGGACCAGACCGCTTGAAACACTCCAAGCCTTCCAGGACTCGTTACAGAGTGCAAAGGACCTGAACAGCTTACTTGGCACATTTGTCACCTCCCTGCACCAGGACGCCGGATTTGACCGGGTGGGATTGGCACTCCTGAACCAAAGCGATAGCGATCTGCTTGTCGGAAGGCTGGTGCTTGGCGTGGCGTCACTGGCCCCCTACATCCGATCCCTTTCCGGTTCACTCAGTCGGGAACACCAGTTTTTCCTGACGGTCCTCAAGCGAGTCGATCCTCTCCTTGTTCCAAATTTTTCAGACCAGACGGCTGGAACCATGAAGCAGGAATTTATCGAGATCTGGAAACCGACATCGGCCATCCTCGCACCCTTACGGGTAGGTGCGAAACCGATCGGACTCATCTACTGCGATCGGGCGACGAGTAACCAGCCTGTGCATGCTCAGGACTACCAGGCCCTGCAGCTATTCTTTGCCCAGACAACATTAGGCCTGAATCGACTGGCGGGCGTCCTCTAGCTTGGTGCCCATCTGACCAGCACGATAACTCGGCGGCGCTTCGGCACGCTGCAGTCATAGACGTTTCTTCGTCCTGATATGGTCAGGAACCTCTCTTTAGATCCCGATTGCCAAGCGAACTGGGTGGACCGCTTCTGAAATCCCGTACGGCCCCGTCGATTCCACTTGGTCGGGATCCACATAGGTGCCAAACAGTCGATCCCATACGGTAAACAGTACCCCGAAATTCGCCCCTGCTCTTTCAATCTGTTTCAGGTGATGCACCCGATGGTAGCGGGGCGTCACAAGGAACCACTCGAGCTTTTTCGATTGCCAGGTCACGTTCATATGCATCCAGTTATTCGTCAGGATCAGCAGATAGGAATAGAGTGGAAAGAATAGTGCCGGCACTGGTTTGAGTAATGGAAACGCCAGCAGATAAGGGACATTGGCCAGGACGACTTGTGGAAAGCTCGCCCGGATACCGGCCAGCCAGTACAACTCCGTCGGTGCATGATGCCACCGATGGATCGGCCAGACCCATGGCATGTGCCACAACCGATGCATCCAGTAAGCCATTCCGTCGACGACCAACAAGAACACCATCAGTTTGAGGCCGAATGGAAGTCCCTGCCAACGCCAGTGTGAGTAGTCGGGAAACGGGATTCGATTCGTCACTTGAGTGGCAAAGACAAAGAAGACCTGATACGTGATGAATGCCGCCACATCCCGCCAGAGCACCTGACTATACGGGACGGGACAAAGAGACCACCAATATTCCGCCGCAAAAAAGAGCAGGCCGATTCCCCAATAGATGACCATCCATTCCGACACAAACACATTGATCAGTAACTCAACCATGGCGCTCCTTTAGGAAACATGTCTTAACGTGACAACGAGGAAAGGCGAGGGAAGAGGATCGCTCGTTATAAAAGTGGTGAAAAAGCCGCCC
>CAZNBG010000470.1:0-2892 GCA_964570915.1 uncultured Nitrospira sp.
AGACGTTCTGGGTACAGCATCATAATGGAATCTTCAAGTCGGTTGATGGTGCCGCGTCCTGGACCGAAATTAAAGATGTGAAACCGTCGGTTTTCGGGTTTCCCGTAGCAGTCCACCCCAAGGATCCGGACACAGCATGGTTTGTTCCCTCCCACAAGGACGAGAAGCGCTGTCCTCTGGATGGCCGCGTGGTTGTGAATCGAACTCGAGACGGAGGGAAAACTTTCGAAACGCTAAGAAGGGGACTGCCTCAAGAATACGCTTACGACCTCGTTTACCGGCATGGCTTGGACGTTGACGAGTCGGGTAACCGGTTGGCATTTGGATCAACTACCGGCTCTGTTTGGATAAGCGAGGACGCCGGCGATTCCTGGCAGACCGTCTCCTCCAATCTGCCTCCCGTCTACGCGGTCCGATTCGTGAAGTGAAACGCTTTCTCCTGATCGGCGCGTTCCTCACGGTAATTTTGTTCGTGGGCGCATTCGGGTTCATGTATATCGAAGGATGGACTTTCTTCGACAGCTTCTACATGAGTCTCATGACGCTGACGACCGTCGGTTACGGCGAGGTCCATCCTCTCAGCTTTCACGGACGTTTCTTCGCCTCTTTCCTGATGATCATTGGCGTTACAGCTGTATTTGCCTCGATTGCGGTGTTGGGAGAAACGTTGCTGCGGCTGGAAATGACCGATTATTTCGTACGCAGGCGGAGAGATCGCATGCTCAAAAATATTTCAGGACATTACATTGTCTGCGGAGCTGGACGGGTCGGCAGGAGCGTGATCCAGGAATTGATTCGTAGCGAGGCAAATATAGTTCTCATCGATAACACTGTTGATCGTGCCAGGTGGGCCACGGACAAGGGTGTGATCACGCTCGTCGGCGATGCTACTAAAGATGAAGTGCTCCGGCAGGCACGTGTGGATACCGCTAAAGGGCTCGTGGCCGCGATCAGCAGCGACGCAGAAAATGTTTATGTCGCGTTGTCTGCGAAGGTACTCAACCCGAATCTCGTGATCGCTGCACGAGCCTCGGACGAGCAAACAGAAGAGAAGCTCAGACGTGCCGGAGCCACCACTGTGTTCACACCGTATTCATTCATCGGCCATCGTTTGGCACAATCGATGCTTCGGCCCCACGTTGTAAGTTTTCTAGACGTCGCTTCAGCATTCCGGAAGTCTTCAGATTTGGACCTGGAAATCGAGCAAGTGCAGATCACTGGCTTGAGTCCTCTGAAGTCGCATACACTGGAACAGCTACGATTGAGCAGCAAACATGGTGTTATTGTTCTTGCCATTCAACATAAGAACGGTGTGATGCAATTCAACCCTCCGGCGGATCTCAGTATCCAAGCTGGTGACGTCTTGATCGCCATGGGCGAGCGATCGAAATTGAAAGTTCTTGAACAGGAAATCGGGAGATCGGCATGAAACTACAAAATGCGACCGCACTGATCACCGGCGGCAGCAGCGGAATCGGATTTTCAATAGCGAAGACTCTTATTGATGCCGGCAGCCGTGTTGCCATCACCGGCCGTGACGAAAAGAGGCTGTTCAAGGCTGCCGAGATGTTGAGCGCAGTGCCGATCCGCGCGGATGTGACCAATGAGAGCGACGTCAGCCGGACCTATCGCGAAGTTCTTCAGGCATTCGGACGGCTCGACGTCCTCGTGAACAACGCTGGGTCCGGCGTGTTCAAGAAGCTGATCGATATGGACCGCACGAGTTTCGACGCTGTTTTTGCCACCAATGTCACCGGCGCCATGCTCATGGGCCGCGAAGCCGCCAAACATTTCATTCAGCAAAACCGCGGCAATATTATCAATGTCTCTTCCACCGCAAGCCTGCGCGGTGCTGCCAACGGCACAGCTTATTATGCGAGCAAATTTGCCCTCCGCGGCATGACGGAATGTTGGCGCGCCGAACTTCGGCAATACAATATTCGTGTTTTCTTGCTGAATCCGAGTGAAGTACTCACGAGCTTTGCGGCAGCCGCGGGGTATGAGCAAAAGGAGAATCCAACCAAGCTGCGTGGAGAAGATATCGCTCACATGGTGAAAGCAATGCTCGAGATGGACGACCGCGGCTTCACACCCGAACTGACGATTTTTGCAACAAACCCGAAAGACTGAGATCTCTTGAGATAGCAAACTCCCCTCCTCATCTGAGGGGGGAAGTTGTTTTTTCTTTACGATTTGATTCTGGCGAGTTGAGCTTCAGTACATTCCCGCATGATTGTTAGGAAGCGATCCACCACGTTCTTATCGACGAACGGGTGAGGTCCGCCGGGCTTGCGAAAGCCGATAGCGTGGAGTTTATCAATCGTTTTGTCATAGTGAGGATGGATTGCCAGATAGACGTCCGAGTGAGCACTGTCCGCAATCTCCTGAAAACGCTTTAGCGAGGAGATCCACGTGGAGAATGTTTCCGGCAGGCTCGAGTAATACCGGACCCCGTACCGCTCAAAACTAGGGGCCATCCCACCCCAGATGACACCCACATGTTTATCGTTCCCGTCCTTTAACGGAATGATGGTGGAGACGGTTCCCGGCGTGTGGCCCGGAGTTAAGTACATGGTAATGGTGGTATCGCCGAGAGAAAGCTTTTGGCCGTCCGTAATGACCAAGTCCTTTTTCGGTTTGATTTCGTTTGGCTCATTGCTTTTCGCCAAGACGTCCCAATCCGCGGCAGACATGAGAATATGCGTTTGATAAATGTCTTGAAGGAATTTGGCGCCGAAGTAGCGATCACCATGCGCGTGACTTAAGACCGCGTATTTGATTTGCGCCGGATCCAACTTGAACTTCTTCAGACCATCCGATAATTCCTTGATGCTGTAATCATTGCCGGTATCCACAACAATAATGCCTTCGGAAGTCTTTACCGCCCATGTC
>CAZNBG010000471.1:0-1218 GCA_964570915.1 uncultured Nitrospira sp.
AGGATGTGGTCATTATTCTGGCCTCCAACCGGCCAGACTTGATTGATCCAGCGGTACTGCGTCCTGGCCGCATCGATCGAAAAATCAAAGTCGGTCGCCCGAATAAGGAGGCATCGGAAGAGATTCTGAAAGTATACTTAACCGCTGACCTCCCGCTGGATTCGGCAGTGGTGAAGGAGCGAGGTGGTGAGCAGGGGCAGGCCGTCGCATCGCTTGTTGCCGACATCATTGAGTCGATTTTTCGGCGGACAGAGGAAAACCGGCTTCTGTCTATCAGACTGAGAAATGGTCAAAACAAGGTGCTCTATCGGGGTGATCTCGTGAGCGGAGCGATCTTGGCCTCAATCGTCCAGCGCGCCAAGGAAAAGGCGATCGACCGCATGGTTCGGGGCGGACAACCGGCGGGATTAGGGGCTCAGGATGTATTGGACGCTGTCTCGGAAGAGTTCCGAGAAGGCGAAATGTTGCCGCCCGACGACGCCGCCGAAGAATGGCTGAAATTGCTCGACCATCATCCGGAACAGATCGTAGGCGTTGCCTCATTCCGGCGGGGCCGTCAGGCGGAAGAACGTCTGGTGAATCAAATCATTTGAAGATGGATAAGCCTGGGAGAGCGAAGAGGTCCCGATCGTGATCATTCCATACCTCACCCTGGGGTGTCATACCTGATTGACTATGTCTCTATTCGGTATCGAAACAGAGTACGGGATCACGAGGGATGATGTGCCGGAGATGGATCCGGTCGTTGAATCAATGGAATTGGTGCGAGCGTATCTGACGGCCTCCTTCGAGCGACGTTGGGATTATGCCGGCGAGGATCCACACGAAGATGCCCGGGGCTTTCGTGTTTCGGGCTTGCAGCAGGATAAGGAAGAAGATGAGTTTACGAAGGTCGATGCCGGTCGTCCCTTTTCATTTCATGAGATGAAAAGCGACCTCGTATTGCCGAACGGCGCGCGATTCTACAACGACCACACGCATCCGGAGTATTCCACCCCTGAGTGTCGGACGCTTCGGGATCTCCTGGCTCAGGATCGCGCGGGAGAACGGGTCATGCTGCGAGCCGCTCATCGACGCAACCAGGCGCTCGGCGGCCCGCGGGTCCGGCTGTACAAAAACAACACGGATTTCCATGGCCACAGTGATGGTTGTCATGACAACTATCCCCTACCACGGCCCGTTCCCTTTTCCGTTCCTTGCACCTGCCTTGTGCCCTGC
>CAZNBG010000471.1:1228-2885 GCA_964570915.1 uncultured Nitrospira sp.
GGGTCGTTCCCTTTGCCGGCCCTGCGACTGGTCCGGTGCCGTTCCTGGGGAGCCGAAAAGGCATCCAGGGCGCGGGCAAAGTCGGAACCGAAGCGCAGGAGTCGGGATATGTTCCCGGGGGTTACCAATTGTCTCAACGCGCCGACTTTATGGAAACGGAATTGGGTGTCGATACGATGCATAACCGACCGATTCTCAACACCAGGGACGAGCCCCATGCGGATCGCCGAAAATATCGACGGCTCCATCTCATCATCGGCGATGCCAACATGTGCGAGTATGCGACTGCGCTCAAGGTCGGAAGCACACGGCTGGTTCTCGATCTCATCGAGCGAGGGGCTGCACCTCGTGTAGAGTTGGATCAGCTCGTGGTTGCCGTGAAGCAGTTGTCGCGTGATCCAGACCTCAAAGCCATAGTGAGGACCAAAGAGGGCCGCACGGTTTCTGCCTTAGCGCTTCAAGAACAGTACTACGAAGCGGCCTATCGAGCGTTCGCGGGCTCCGATAAGGAAGTGGATTGGGTGTTGACGGAATGGGGCGAGACCTTGCGACTGCTCGCACGGGATCGCTCACAATTGGTTGGGAAGTTGGATTGGGTCACTAAACAGTGGTTGCTCGAGACTTTCATTCAGGAAGAACGGCTCGGCTGGGACGATCCGTGGTTGGCCAGCTTGGATTTGGAATATCACAATGTCAACCCTGAACAGGGGCTCTACCTCGGGTTGGAAGCGGAGGGAAGAGCGTGGCGGATGACGACTGACGAGATGATCGAACAGGCGATGGGGAACGGTCCAAGCGATACGCGCGGTGGACTGCGAGGACTCTGTGTGCAGCGGTTTTCTCACCAGATTACCTCGGTGCAATGGGAACGCATCCAGTTTGCCGGTGAGATTCGATCGTCCCACCTGGACATGGCAGATCTGTTCGATCCACAGGACGTGCGACGATGCACGAACATCTTCCAACGTGCCCATTCTCCGGCCGACGCCCTGGCAGCGTGGAGTCACAGAAAGGACAGAGGGACATGAAGCACATCATGATGCCGGAACGACGGGAAGGACCGGTCGATCCCATGCCCAAGACGCCGCATCCACACGAAGAAGGAGGTGGACCGCGGCGCCCTGATACCGGATCGCCGGATAGGGATAGTTTGATGAAGCGGATGCGCAAGGTGGACCCCAAGCAGGCGGAACGGTATCGGCAGCGAACAGGTGAGTAATCGGGTCACGCGGCGCGCCGGGAGACAAGCGCATGTAAGCGGGCGCATAGGAGTCGACACTTTTCACTGAAGATCGGTGATGCGATGGGCATGCAGGGCGATTTCTATCGGCTTTTGAAGGAACAGGGGTACGTATGGGGAGTACCGGGGCAAGCCGGAGCCGGTCAGGAACTGACAACGGCGACCACGATCCTCGCGTTCAAATACCGCGATGGTGTTCTTGTAGCAGGGGACCGTCGCGCGACTGCCGGCAATATGGTGATGTACGACCGCACCGATAAGGTATTGGAGATCGACCGGTACAGCGTGATGGCCATTGCCGGAGTTCCTGCTACTGCGTATGAGATGGCGCGTATTCTTGACCATTCATTCAAATACTACCGGCGGACCCAGCTCCAGGAGCTCAGCTTCGCGGGCAAGCAACTCCACCTGGCCAAA
>CAZNBG010000472.1:0-2882 GCA_964570915.1 uncultured Nitrospira sp.
GTTGTCCTTCCCCTCCAGGGGTTGCCCACGTGGGCATAACTGACCGCCTTCAATCCAGGCTCCGAACCGTTACCGATCGAGGCGAACGTGGTACGGCAGCGCGAGCTCGAACATGTGGTGCAAGAGCGAGGCTTCGCGTCGTATCCCGGCGAGAGCATCGGAGACGACGGTCTGTGGCCGCCCGAGTCGAGTCTTCTCGTGCTCGGGATCGGGCGAATCGATGCCGCGCGTCTTGGGCAGCGTTTCGGCCAGCTTGCAGTGGTGTACGGAGAGCTGGGACAAGAGGCCGAGTTGGTCGTGGTCGATCGGATACGTGAGGAGACACGACCACGAGTTGACGGTGGCCGGTAAGTCAGTGCCGGCGATGGAAGCCTTCAGGCAGCCCTAATAATTCCGCGTATTTCGATGTTCCAAAAGGCATCGTGTCCCGTTGGGGCCACCAGCCCGATTCTCAGGCGGTTTTCCCTCGTAGATTTTGATCCTGCCGTGTCGTGGGCCGGTGTCTCAGTAAGTAGGCGAAGATCAGGACATGAACCACAACCATGGCGGGAACGTTGAGCACTGCCAGATAGTAAGAGACGCCGAGGTACGTGGGATCGACATGATCGCGGAGCGTAGAAATATTCGCGTAAACCAGGTCGAGAAGTCCCACCACATTGAACAGCCAAACCATTGGCACTGCGACGGGGTTCCTGGTGCGAACCGGCCAGAGAGCCAGGAGCCCGAGGAGGGCCGCCGTCAGATCTCCATAGGCCGTCGGCACCGCGAAAGCTCTCGGCAGTTCGCGCGAGACGAGACCGGGCATCAGGAACATCAAGCCATTCACGCGCAAGCACGCATAGAGAAGAAGCGGTGTGAGCGCGACCTCTAGTGCGCGGTCCTTGATGGTCGGCCAGAGATACCATCGCGCGGTGAAACCGAAGACCAGGAAGGCCACTGCATAGCTGATGAAATAGTGGATGTGGTGGTCTGACAGTGTCACCATGGTCCGCACACCGTTGGGCTAAACACCTTGCGCTCGACCGCTGGCAAAGCGGATGATCAAGTCGGTCAACTCTTGAGGACGATCGAGCGGCAAGAAATGTCCGCCATCTTCGACAACGATCATCTGCACACCCGGAATCAGGCGGCGATCATGCTCGCGCTCACTGGGCCGGGACCAATCCTTTGCCCCCCAGACTAGGCATACCGGCACGTTGATGTTTCCATACACCTGGGTGGCTGCCTCCCAGCTCGCGGCGTTGCGTAGCAGGCTGATAAATGCTCGGTAGTGACCGGATCGGTTTCCCACCGCATACATCTCCTTCATGAGCGCGGGCCGGATGCTCCGAGCATTTGCGACACCTCCCTGAAGAACAGCTTTCATGATGATGAAATTCCGGAGCCGCATAACTGTTCCTCCGAGCAAGGGAGTCTCCGACGTCGCCGTGATCATCCATCCAAGCAGCGAGCTGCGCGTCATTCCGCGTCCCAGCCCATAGTCGTAGGGATTAATGGGCATGATGCGACTGAGGCGCGCATTACGCCGTCCGGCAACGATGAGACAAATGGCACCTCCAATGGATACCCCGCAGAGGGTCACATCGTAAAGGTCCAGGCGGTTTAGAAACTCCTCGACAGAGTGAGCGAAGAAATGGGCATCGTACTGCGCTTTCGGAATGTCTGAATAACCATGACCGGGGTAATCAAGCGCGTAGACAGTGAAAGATTTCGCTAGAGCCGGTACGACCGCCTCGAAAAGATCGAGCTGGGTGCGCAAGGTGTGGAGAAGGACGAGGTTCGGTCCCGCACCCGTCTTGATGTAGCGTACTTGGATGTCCCCGATGTCCGTGTACTGGATGGCGATGTCCGGGGCCCAGACCAGCTTTTCCGGAGGCCTCGGCGCAGTGCGGAGCGCTTCAACGATGTAAGAGGCGACGACCAAAGCAACAAGGGATAGCAACGCGGCGACCAATATTTGAGCCAGACTCACGATTGCCGCCGCCATGCTTCCCGGAGATTGCTTTGGAAGTACGAAGGATGACGATCGGTCATGATTTTCCACGACGTGAGGAATTCGAGAGCCCGCAGGCACGCCGATCTGCGAGAGATCGGGAGGAAGAAAGTGCCATGATAGCGGAATGCCAAAAACGCGGGGCGATATGTTCGTCGCAAAGGAATGGGCGAATCTCGTCAAAATGGCGAAGTGCTTTCAGCCGTACGCACATTGGTCGGCTCCTTATGATCACTCCCGAAATCCCGCGCTTCGTGCGTTACCCTGCGCCGCTCCGGTCTCACTTTGATTTTGCGCAGCCAGTTGGTCAAGTAGGTACACTCGTGTTCCCACTTGCGCCTGTTGCCAAAGACTGAAAAGGTGCGGCGGCAGCTGACGCAGGAGAGAGAGATTCAGGGGTGATTCGCGCGCGACCATCGCCGGTAAAGAGATTGTCGTTGGTGGGCCGGAGCACCGTGAAGGATAGCCTGAACCACGGAGCGGACATTGTGCCCAACCTCTTCATCGGCAAGTGGACAGTCAAAATCATGTACTTGTTGAAGAGTCGGCCTCAACGCCACGGGCAGTTACGCCGTGGGTTGGGAAACGTTTCCCAGCGCATGCTGACCAGGACGCTTCGCAACCTCGAGTCTGCGGGCTTGATCGCCCGACAGGTGACGCGATCCAATTCCGTGGCAGTCGAGTATTCCCTGACCAAACTGGGGCGAACGTTCATCATCCCGTTGAGCGCCATCTGCCGCTGGGCGACCCGACACCGCAAGGAACTGAGCGCGATCGCGCGCTTCTCAAAACGCCCGGGAGACAAGCCCAGGGAATTAGGTGAGCCCTAGAAGAAGAACGAGGCGGGCGATTCGTTGGGTAGAACCCAACCGGTCAGTTGCTCCCGTTT
>CAZNBG010000473.1:0-2880 GCA_964570915.1 uncultured Nitrospira sp.
GGCAGACGGATAAGGGTAAGAGTTGTGCGAATTTCATGGCATCGATCCTCAAATGCTTGGCGGAACCGTGTGGTTCTCATAGGCCGGTAAAAGAAGGTCCTGCGTGAAGTAGACCTTCACGCGGTGACCCTCACGAATGGTGACGGTCGGTGGAATGTTCAAGAACCGGTCCAGGACCTGTGTGCTGGACTGGGATACGCTTCCCGCAATTCCGGAGCGGTAGGCTTCGCTGCCAGTCTGCGACAGTCCGGCATTGCTGTTCGAGCTTTCCGCGGCTCCGGCAATGATGCCGAGAGCGATGGAAGCACCGAAGACTTGGAAGTAGTGATGGTTGACTTGATCCTTGAGGCCAGTTTCACCGATCTGGTTCAGACCGTGAAACTGGTCAAGATCGACGGTGTAGCCGTCCGGCATAATCAGCCGGTGGAAGATCACGGCCAAACGGCGTTGGCCGAAACCCTGCACTTTGCCGGTTTCGCCCAGCGCAAAGGTTCCTTCGGGAATCAGGACATGTTGACGGTCATGCGAATAAACAGGGTTTGTAACCATGACCTTTACTGGGCCAGAGAAATCGCCATCAAGGCGATTGACCAGCGCGGTCTCAAGCTCAGTTCCCTCAAACAGAACGTATGGCTGTCCCTCGGCGGAGTTCACGTTCACGGTTGCATGGCGCTTTTCGGCGGGCTGGCCCGACGCGGGTGTCGGGTAAGGGCCGGGGGCATTGCCCGGATTGGCCTCGGGGAAGATCGGCGCGAGGCCCGCCGATTGCGCCGGAAAAGTTGGCTTGGTCTCGGCGGACATGCGTTCCGGCGAGAACGCGAAGTTCGAAGCGAAACGCGAGTTGTACGCCAGTTCGCGCTCGTGCTGGACAATGGGGTCGGGGGGCGGCGTGGGTGGCGCACTTTGCGCTGACCCGGCATATTGGGAACCAACAGGCTGCCGCGTATCGCCCGTCTGCGTCACCGTTGCGGAGTCAAGGCTTTGCATCTGGGCCTGCATCTGCTTTTCGAGCTGAGCCTTTTGCGCGGCGCGCTGCTCGCCGGTCATTTCCTGCCCGAAGTCGCTGATCTTCTTGTCGTTGCCTTCGGTGATTACAACCGTAGGCTCTTTGCGCTGGTCCTTGGCCGCCGGTTGAGCGTGCTTGTTCGAGAACAGGACGGCCAGCACGATCACCATTGAGACGCCGACGATGACGTAGGTCTGCGCCTGTCTTGGAATCGTGCCTTCCGGCTTGACCGTCCTGTCGCGGAGGCTGGGCCGATCAGTTTGGCGTTCGGGGGCTTGAGTCTGCTCGGTCATGGGTTACTGCTCCCTGCGCGTGAAGCTCATGCGCTTTTTGCCGATCTGGAGGTAGCCCTGATCGACCACCTTGGGAATGACATAGGTGCTATCCCTGAGCTCGTAGCCGATGGAGTTCGGTTTGCCATCCTTCAGCTCATAGACGGCGAACTTCTCCGTGGCCGTAGACTTGACGTAGGTAAAGTCCGCGTCGTGATAGATGGCTTCGACGTTAAACGGTTTCTGACTGCGATAGAAGTAGTCGAACTTTAGCGACTTGGTCGGATATTCGCTCCTGAACTGCGAGAGCTGATGTCCGGCATCGAGCTGCACCGCCATCGCCTGCGTTCTGAAAACGTCAACATCACCAACTGGAATGAACTTGGACGAAGAGTGGATGGCGGAGAGCATGGAAGGATCACTCGGCTCGATCACCACTTTCAGGTCGGGATCGCCACTGTCCACCTCGTCCAATGTGAACGAATAGACGTTGCCCTTGTCGGTGATCAGATTCAGGTTGGAATGAATGCCCGCCTTCGCCGGGTGCAGGAAGCAGTAGTTCTGGACGGCCTCGATGATCCAGAAGTCGCGGTCGCCCGTGGCGGCCTCCATGATCTTCTCGCCAGCGGGAACCTGGACCAGCGTGGTGTAGCGCATCTTCGCCCGTATGGCGACGATGTCGTTCGCGTGGTAGTGGACGACGCGGGCAGCGTTCTCGGCAAAGCCGAGAGTCGATGCGCCGGCCAACAAAGCGGCAATCAATCTGTGAAGTTTCATGGCTTCTCCGGTTTATGCAGTCTGTGAAATGAATGGAAACTCCTGGGCCAGTTTTTTGAGGCCCTCGACCGCGCCGTAGCGGGCGAGGTAGTCGCGCTTCAGCACGTTGTCTTTCGGGTTGTTGGTCGCCATCCAATAGGAGAGCGAATCAACGTTCAGACGGGCCTTCTTCGAACTCGCGTGCTGTTTGATCAGAAGGTCGCGTTTGGGTATGAGGCTCGAAAGCAGTTCAAGTTCTGTGTCGTTGAGGTGGAAGATCTCGGCATAGAACTTGTGATCGATACTGGGGTTGGCCAGGAATATCTTGGTCGCACAGCACTCGTTTACCACGGCCAGCATGTCCGACTCGACCAACTCGTGCACGGACTGCGTGGCCAGGATCATGGCGGCGTTTTTCTTGCGCCAGGTCTTTTCGGCCCGCGTGATGTAATCGCGGACTGTTCGATTTCGAAGAAAGATCCACGCCTCATCGAGGATGAAGGCCTTGAACGTGGCGGTGAGCGCGGAGTCTTCGATCTGATTCGAGGCGCGGTGCAGGACATAAAAAAGCAGCGGCTCCAAGACATCCGGGTACTGCTGCATCCCGTCGAAGTTGAAGGTCTGAAAGCGGCTGAAGGTCAGCGTGTCTTTATCGTTGTCGAAGACATAGCCGAATTGGCCGGCGCGGGTCCAGCGATGGAGGCGCTCGCCGAGGGGCCCCAGCATCGAAGCGAAATTGGTCAGTGTGCGGCTTTCCGGTTCAAGCTTGTACATCCGCTCGACTCCGGCATAGAGACCCTTTTCGTCCTGGCCGGTCAGTTCATATTTCCCGTTCCCTTCGATCAG
>CAZNBG010000474.1:0-2878 GCA_964570915.1 uncultured Nitrospira sp.
ACGAGATCGGTTCGATCACGGATCTTCAGACGTCGTGCATGGCGGCCGGTCATCCCGAGCTTGCATATGAGCTCGTGCGTGAACTGCAAAATGCGCTGGACAGCCTGAAGCACGGGACTCAGGTGGATCGGGAGCGCATTGCCGCAATTCGGAAGCAGATCAAGACGGCGCGCTGGCTGAAGTACAAGCGGGAAGAGCAGGTGTCCCGGATGCCGGTCTCCGTCGAGGTCGAGCCCACGGACAAAGTGGGTTATTTGTACAACACCGTTCGGAAAGAAGTTGACGACTTCTTCCGGACGACTCTACCCATCAGCGACTTCCACGGTGTCATCTCCAGGGCGACGTTCACTCAGGAGATGTTCGACGAGTGTCGCGAGATCAACCGTCTGTATGCCGCCGAGGTTTCCAGAATCATGAAGCACAAGTCTGGCGTCGAAGAGCAGTTTCAGGAAGCCGAAGCGGAGTTCGAAGCACAGCGAAGCAGTACGGACCGAAAGGTTCGCGATGCGGCACGGCGCAAACGCAATGCAGCTCAGCTCTCTTTACAGTCCGAGAAGGATAGGACCAACGACGAGCTGAAGGCGTTAATGATGCTGGTTCGCAAATGGGCGGACGAAAAGGAGGAGAATCGGCGCGGCTGGTGCCAGGCTCTCCACATCGTCGTATGTGGCGGCCGAAGCAAGGGGTCGTTGCTGTGGAACACGTTTCCGCAGGAAGCAATCGACATGATTGCGGAGGAAACCGGAAGCCAGCCAGTTCAAGTGGCAGCTCCCGATCTTGTCGATGGCGAAATCGAGTTCGATCACGAAGGACGCGTCTTCCTCGTCGAGCACTTAAGGGAAGAAAACGGTCAAAACGAGGTACGACGGACGCTTCTTTTGCAGATCAAAGAGAACGGCGATGTCTTTCGTGAAGGCCGCCGCGTGAGTCGTGTCCATCCGTTCCCGCTTGAGAACGGGCGGGGTGAGATCCGGGACGGTCACGTGGTGTTCCAAGGAATCCCTCAACGGCCCACCTTGAACCTCCATCGTCCCACCTAAACCAAACCAGCGAAGCCAGGAGACCGAGTGTTGAACTCGGCCTCCTGGTCCTCTTTTCTTATGGGAGAAAAACAAGATGCAAACCATAGCGACCCTGTTGATGTTTGTTCTGGCCGCTCCGCTCCAGCGGATCGAAACCCAGTACCCCGATCGCGCAAAGGTGACGCGCGTCGAGACGGCTTTGAATCATCTCACCGTGATCGAACTCGCGGAACCGGTGACGCTTGCCGCTGCCGGCAGTCCGTCCTTCAAGATCGAGCGCCGGGATAACAAAGTCTTCATTCAGCCGCTTGAAGAAGGGGTATCGACGAATCTGTTTATTTGGACCGGCTCCGGAAGGTGGACTTACGAGCTGGTACCGGCAGTCTCGGTGGAGACCATGCATTTTGCCGTTGATCAACAGATGGCGATATCTTCAGAAACTCACGAGGCGGCTTCGATTGGGGATTCCGGATCCTCCCAGTCATTTGCCCAGGAGATGCTTCTCTTTGCAAAACCGATCCGGAACCCTGACGTGAAATTCGGGGCCACGCAAGTGTCGGTTTTCATTACCGACGTCTTGCGAAAGAATGACCAGCTTTTCGTTCGATACAGGATCGACAACAGGACCACGCGCCCGTATCTGGCCCGCCAACCGGAAGTGTTCGCCCTTCAGTCCGCGGACTCCCCGATTTCCCTGCATGCCTATCGCTATTCCCAAGTCGGGCCCGACTTTGAGAAGAAGATACGAAGCCGCACGAAAACCCGGATAGCCGCTATGGAATGCGATGTGCCTTCGGAGCCGCTTCCGCCGGGTGAGGTGGCCACCGGTATCCTGATATTGGCGGCTCCTCCAATTGCCCCTAACGCGGAGCCGGCGATTCTCCGATTCGTATTCCCGGTGGATGGACAGAAGCCAACTTCCCTGACGCTGATTCTCTAAGGTTTAGGCCGATGATAGAGAACGAGCACGTTCGCAGCGATTTCCGCCGCATCCTCGAAGAACAGCCGAACGTTAGCGATTCCAAAATCGTCTCGGCATGGTTTTTTGCGCCGCCCAATATCTTCGACCCTAAACCCACAAAGAGGCTGAAGCCGGGCATCGTCATCGGTTTGATCTACGTCGCCCTGATGGCAGCCGTGTGTGCCGCATTTAACCTCAGGTGAGGGAATGAATTACAGCTACAACGGCAATGACCGTATGGTCCGGCCCCCGCTCTTTCGCGAGACGGATGTTGTCCTGATGTGCCTGGGATGTGGAAGCATTCTCATCCTCTTATATATAGCGACAGCATCGTGGCACTTTTCGCTGCGGCAGATTCAGGAGATTGCCGCATACAGCCTCCTGACTTTGGGATTTTCCTACCTCTTTTTATGGCATCTGCTGACGAAGCGCCGGCGCACGGCCGAGAAATGGCCGCCGGTTCGGATCTCACCGCTCGGCGATCGCCGGAACATGGAAGAGGCCTGGGGTCAGGATGCCGTCATTCTTGGATATGACAGCTTCGGTAGCCCCTGGCTGTGGCCGGACCGTGTCCGCGTCATGCAAGGCATCGTTCTCGGCCAGACCGGATCCGGAAAAACCACGCTGCTGCGCAACATCATTACCCAAGACCTTGTCCGCCGCGTGGGGCCTCCCGGCCAGCGTCACAAGATCCCGATGGTGATCTTCGACGGCAAAGGGGACTTGGAATTCTTTCACAGTCTCCTTCCCCACATCCACCGCGCCGGCCGTCTCCAGGATTTACGGTTGTTGAATCCCGCCCGGCCCGACATCTCCGTCCTGTACAACCCCTTTCATTGTGACGACGACAATTACATGGCGCAGGTGAACATGGTCTTCGGCAGCTTCAACCTGC
>CAZNBG010000475.1:0-2864 GCA_964570915.1 uncultured Nitrospira sp.
GAACTGACCACCCCGGCGCTTCGCGCCTCCCCTCCTCTGCGAGGAGGGGAATATTACGCGCCGCAAAGGAGAGCACGATGACAAAGGTAGCAGGCTTGGCCGCCCTGGCCGTCTTGCTCGTAGTAATGTCGGCGCATGCGCAAGCACCTGGCGGTCAGCCGTCGGCGCCGGCAGCCCAGGAGAAACCCGAAGAGGGTATCCCGGTTACCGATCCGCTCGTGATCGCAAAGTGCGGAACCTGCCACACCAAAGATGACAAGGGAAACCTCTCGCGCATCTCCTGGGAGCGCGCCGCACCGGAGGGTTGGGAAGAAGCCATCAAGCGGATGGTACGCCTCAATGGCCTGGAGATCACGCCGGCCGAAGCTCGATCGGTTTTAAAGTATCTCAGCACCTATCACGGCCTCGCGCCTGAAGAGGCCAAGCCGGTCATGTACATGGCCGAGCATCGTATTAAGGACGAGCCGGTCCCGAACGAAGCGGTGCGAACCACCTGCATGGGATGCCATCCGTTCGGCCGCGGCTTATCCTGGCGCCGCTCGAAGGACGATTGGAAGCTACTC
The DNA here is from genome assembly GCA_964570915.1 of uncultured Nitrospira sp. Lineage (GTDB taxonomy): Bacteria > Nitrospirota > Nitrospiria > Nitrospirales > Nitrospiraceae > Nitrospira_D. The sequence goes on from CAZNBG010000475.1 coordinate 564, forward strand.
ACCAACATGCACGTGTTTTTGTACGCCCAGGCCGACGTCGCCTTCCGTCGTGGCTTCTTTGGAACGGGCAACGCCCCCGTGATCCAGCGGGCTGCGGAGGATGCCCCTCCCCTGGTCGATCAGACGCTGGATTATCTGGGGCAAAATGCCCCCCTGCACACTCCGGAGTGGGCAGCGTGGCGAGCACGAATGCGAGCGCCCAAGCTCGATGGGCGCTGGCTGGTGACGGCACACATCCCTGGTCGTGGAAAATACTACGGCGAAATGACCATGGAGCGCGGCTCTGCTGATGATGAATTCCAGACGCGTATCAAGCTTCAGTCGATCACCGACGGCTCGACTCTCACGCGGGCAGGTCAAGGCCTGGTCTACGCCGGTTACTCCTGGCGCGGACGATCCAGAGCGTCCAGCCCCGCAGGCGCCGCTCCGGATGATCTGTCTAAGGAAATGCGCGAAACCATGTGGATCTCGCCCGATCAGCTCTGGGCCGAAGGTCGCTGGTTCTGGGGTGAATACCAGGAATTCGGCGTTGATGTGAAGCTGGTGCGTGCTTCAGCCGAGCCTACGCTGCTCGGTGTGGATCGCACCATGCTCAAACTGGGCTCACAGGGCAACCGTGTTCGCTTGATCGGAGACAATGTGCCCGCCCAAGTAACGGCCGCCGATCTGGACTTTGGTTCCGGTGTAGCTGTGCGGCGCATCGTCTCGCGTACGCCAGGTGAAATCGTGGCCGAAGTGGACGTGGCGCCCAATGCAGTGCCCGGCAAACGCGACATCGCCTTCCGTCGCTCGGTGCTGCAAAACGTCATAGCGGTCTATGATCGAGTCGATTACATAAAGGTGGAACCTGAAGCCTCGATCGCTCATCTGGGAAGCGATGCCCACCCCAAAGGTTATGAGCAGTTTGAAGCCGTCGCGTATCAGCGCGGCGCTGACGACAAATTGCGCACTGCCGATGACGTCGAACTCGGGCCCGTCGATGTCACCTGGTCGTTGGAGGAATATCTTTCCGTATATGGCGACGATGACAAGGAGTTCGTAGGGACACTCAGCCCCACGGGTCTTTTCACGCCTGCTCCTGATGGACCAAACCCCAAACGCAAATTCGGCCGAAATAATTACGGCGATGTTTGGGTCGTAGCCACCGCCAAAAATGAGAAGGACAAAGACGACAAGCCGCTGACTGGCCGCTCGTATCTCGTCGTCACCGTTCCGACCTATATTCGGTGGGATCAGCCGGAGGTGGGCAGGTGATTGTGACCGGCGAACGCGTCTATCGGCTCGGTGAGTTTCACCCCTTTTCGGCAGGTGACCGGCGATTCGTGTATCTGGTACCGGCGGGAGCGATCTTCGAATTGGACGCGGCCGCCCAAAGACTGATTGACAGGCTGGGCGGTAGCGAGGCCTCGCATGAACAGTTGGCGACGGAGCTGACTGCCCAAGGGTTTTCTGCTTCGGATGTAGAGGAGCTCATTGCGGAGCTGTACCAGTCGCGCGTCATCGTCGCGGGGGATCTTCCGCCGGAACCGCTAGCCGAAGCTCCCGCTGATTTTCCTCTGCAGACGTTGGTTCTCAATCTTACGAACCAGTGCAATCTGTCTTGCCAATACTGCTATGAGTTCGGCTCCGATAAAGTGGCGACGCCCACCGGCAAGCCGAAATTCATGGATTTCGAGACGGCCAAGGCGTCCGTCGATTTTCTTTTGGACCAATCGGCGGGCCGTCGAGGCGTGCACATCACGTTCTTCGGGGGCGAGACGCTCATGAATTTCTCCCTCCTCGAGAAAATAGTTATCTACGCAAGGGACCGCGCTCGAGAACAAGGTCGTTCGATCGACTTCAGCCTGACCACCAATGCCACACTGCTGACGCCTGCTATTATCGAATTCCTTTCCGAAAATCGCATCGGCGTTACCGTCAGCATGGATGGGCCGGCCGAGCTGCACGATAAGCTCCGCGTCTTTGCCAATGGGCAAGGCAGCTACGATGTTATCGAGCCGCGAGTGCGGGCTCTGATTCAGAACCATCGCACTCGGCCGATCACAGCGCGCGTCACGTTGACTTCGGGCGTTACCGATGTCATCCGCATCTTCCGGCATTTGAAGAACGATCTCGGCTTTCACGAGGTCGGATTCGCGCCGGTCACCACATCGCCTAATCGGCTTTATGCCATTAATGATCGCGGGATGGATCATGTGCTGGAGCAATTCCACGTGCTGGCCGACGAGTATCTCGAATATGCTCTACGTGGCGAAATGCACGGCTTCTCCAACGTGAGCGATACCTTGTCGGAGTTGTACC
>CAZNBG010000476.1:0-2854 GCA_964570915.1 uncultured Nitrospira sp.
CCGATTCTTTTCACAAGGTATCTCTCTGCGTCGGGAAGTCCTCTGACACGTATATCTGCTGACGGTACCATACGACTCCCGAAGGCAGCAAGCGGCCGGGAATCGCTGGTGGATAGGCACAGCGGGCTTGCCTTCCCTCCTCCGTGTCCCCATAATTCCTACTCCTATGCAGAAACGGCGGTCACCCTCCGGATCCTCTGAGTCAAACACCTATCAAGGCTCTCTTCGACAAGCTGTCCTCGTGACCGGGGCATCGGGTGCAATCGGTGGTGCCGTCGCTTTGGTATTCGGACAAGCAGGATGGTTTGTGGGCCTGCATTACCATCGCGAGAAGGCGAGCGCCGAAACCACACTCCGGAAGATCGAACGAGTAGGCGGTGCCGGCGCCTGCTATGACGCGGATGTTCGAGATGCCCAATCCGTCCGTCGGATGGTGGACGCGTTCTGTCGAGATGTCTCAGCGCCCGCCGTGTTTGTGTGTAATGCCGGAATCGGTGGTAGTAGCCTGGTGCTCAAACAACGTGTGGAACACTGGATGGATGTGATGGCGACGAATCTGACAGGCACGTTCCACTGCCTGCGCGCGATGGCTCCTCCCCTTCTTGCACAGGGCGATGGCTCGATTGTCATCGTAGGCTCGCATGCGGGGTTTCATGGATCGGTGGGGCAAGCGGCCTATGCCGCGTCCAAGGCAGGTCTTATCGGGTTGATGAAGACGGCGGCGCAGGAATGGGGACCCAAAAACATTCGCATTAATCTGATGTTGCCCGGCTGGCAGAACACAGGACTCTCCGAAGGAGTGATGCCTGACGATTGGAGGGACCATGCGTTGCGCAGGCCACCTTCGCGTGAGGAAGTCGCGCGGACCGTGTTCTATCTCGCCCAAATGAAGGATGTCTCTGGCCAAATCTGGAACTGCGATAGCCGGCATGTATGATGAAGATCCGGCACAACAGGAGTTGAAGGTCTTGCCATGAAAACAAAGGCGAGAAAGCATGCGGGAGTGTTCATCACTGGAACAGACACCGGTGTCGGCAAGACGCTCGTCTCGGCGGCGTTGGCGTTAGCACTGCGTCGCCTGGGTCGCACGATCGGGGTCATGAAACCCATCGAGACCGGATTCTCGAAAACGAACGTGGCGCGGTCCGATGCGGCACGCCTTCGAGCCGTTCTGGAGAACGAGGAAACGCTGGGGGCGATCTGTCCCTATCAGTTCGAATTGCCAGTGGCTCCTGTCGCAGCCGCTCATGCCGAACGGCGCATCATCGATCCGGGCGTGATCCGCCAAGTGTATCGGCTGCTCTCAAGCCGGTATGAGTACATGATTGTGGAAGGTATTGGTGGAGTGCATGTGCCGATCACGACCAAGGCCAATGTCATGGATGTGATTGCAGGATTGAAACTTCCGGCTGTCGTCGTAGGGCGGGCTGGACTCGGAGGCATCAATCATGCGGTCCTCACCCTCGAAGCACTTCATCGCAGGAAAATTCCGATCGTTGCCTTGGTATTGAACTGTACGCATCCGACGCGATCGGTGATGGCCCGGCTTCAAGTGAGGACAACCGCGAAGGCGCTCGAACAACGGGCCGATCTGCCTGTGCTCGGTCCTCTGTCATATGAGCCTGGATTGCCACGAGGATTTCGACAAACAGCCGTTCGGTTGGCACGAACCGCTGCGATTACGCACCTGGCGAAGCTTGTCGCGACATCTGCCCGATAAGTTTTTGTACGGCCTCAGTCACATCCGGCACATCCAGCGCGGCGGAGATCACAGCCACGCCATTGGCGCCGGCCTGCATAACCGGTCGCACCTGATCCAAGCCGATTCCACCGATCGCAAAAATCGGGATCCCTGTGAGTGGTCGGATCTCTTTGAGACCTTCGATCCCTACGACCGGATCGTGGTTCAATTTCGAGGTTGGCTTAAAGATCGGTCCAAAACCTAGATAATCGGGCTGCAATTGGCTGGCTGCTTTGACTTGTCCAACACGGTGTGTCGAGAGACCAATCACTTTGTGAGGTCCCAACAGTTTCCTTGCATCGGTGTACGGTAAATCGTCCTGACCCAGGTGAACACCATCGGCATCGATGGCCATGGCCAGATCACAACGGTCATTGACGATAAATATGACCCCGAGTTCACGCGCGGTGTTGCGAAGTGGCAACGCTTCGGCGTATGCGTCTTTCATCGCTGACGTCTTGTTGCGGTACTGGAAAAGCTTTGCACCGCCAGCTGCCGCCGCTCTCAGGACGTTCCTCAATGGCCGGTCCGGGCGCACGGACGGATCGAGGATCACATAGAGACCAGAGAACCGATGTGGCAGGTGAGCCATGGAGGGTCATTGTACCGCGGAGCAACGAGCGCGGCTATCCGGCGAGGAAGCGCTCAAGGAACGTGGTCGACACATGTCCCTTTTGGAAATCTGGGTCGTTGAGGATGCGTTTGTGGAGTGGGATCGTGGTCTTGATGCCTTCGATCACGTATTCGTCGAGGGCTCGGCGCATGCGGGCAATGGATTCCTGCCGGTCCCGTCCATGCGTAATGACTTTGGCGATCATTGAATCGTAGAACGGGACGACCATCATGTTCGGTTCCATCACTGAGTCGACTCGTACGCCAAATCCGCCTGGCGCGCTGAACTTGTTGATCATTTCCGGTGAAGGGGTGAATTTGTCAGGGTCCTCCTCGTTGATGCGACACTCAAGGCTGTGACCGGTGAGCCGGATATCGGGCTGCTTGATCGACAGGGCCTGTCCATTGGCCAGGGTGATCTGCTCCTTGATGAGATCGATGCCCGTAACCATTTCGGTGATCGGGTGTCCCACCTGGACCCGCGTGGTCATCTCGGGACAG
>CAZNBG010000477.1:0-2821 GCA_964570915.1 uncultured Nitrospira sp.
TCGCAATGAGCGGCCGTCGGTAAGTATTGTGATGTGATTCCCTACACCTCCTGCCCTTCAGTTCCGTGTGAACACGATTGACTCTCATCCACAACCGTGGCGGATGCTTCCCGATGCAGACCCCCTGGTACCGGCTTGCGTCGGCATCAGGGCGCTGTTTCCTCCACCACTATCCCGCAGGACTAGGAAGAATTTTCACCTCGCTGGGTAGAATCCGCTCTACCATAATCGTCCCATGATTGATCCCCATGCTGTTCTCACGTTCCGGCCGTCAGCTTATCCCTGCATTTGGCCGATTTCGAATCGTGTGGGATGCACTCGTTGAGCAGGCGAATCTGGCATAAGGGTTGCTGTCACTCTCTGGGACATCAAAAGGAGTCGGCAGCATGAATCGTGGGATCTATCCTATTCTGTCCGGAGCGTTGGCCCATGAGCGGCGGATGCAGGTATTTGCCAATAACATGGCCAATGTGAATACGGCTGGTTTCAAGCAGGATGAGCAGGCCTTCAAAGCGATATTTCCCCGGTACCATGCGGTGATACCGCAGAGCGGTCAGACCATGGGGTTGGCCCAACAGATCATGGCCAGACCCTTTGGCCCAAGCGAGCGGGTATTTGTGGCGCCGCACCAAATCAAGACCACATTCGAGGCGGGGCGGATCCGACTCACCGGCAATCCGCTGGACATCGCCATTCAAGGCCGCGGGTTTTTGGAGGTGGAAACACCTCAAGGGGCCCGATACACCCGAAACGGCATGCTGTCGCTCGATCGCGAACGTCGGCTGGTGAACGGACTGGGCTATCCCATTATGGGGGCGAAGGGCGAGATCAAGATTCCCCCTGGGAAACTTGAGGTGACGACACAAGGAGATATCAAAGTCGATGACAAACCTGTGGCGACGATCAAGATTATGGAATTTGCAGACGATGACATGCCGCAGAAGTCATCCGAAGGGCTCTTCTTTTCAGAGAAGGGGAGTCTCAGCAAACATCCGCAAATTCAGGTCGGACACATCGAAGAGTCCAACGTCAATTCCATCGGCGAGATGGTGAAGATGATTCAGGGCATGCGCACGTATGAATCCACACAAAAACTGATTCAGGCGCTTGATCGAATGGCCGAGGTCGCGATTCAAGATGTGGGCCGAGTGCTCTAATACCCCGGGACGCGTCGCATACGCAGTCGCTGCGGTTCATGTTGTACGATCGACGAGCTACGTAGGAGGATTTCCATGATTCGAGCCATGTGGACAGCGGCGACCGGAATGACGGCTCAACAAATCAATGTCGATACCGTCGCGCATAACCTTGCGAACGTCAACACGAACTCTTTTAAGCGCAGTCGCGCTGAGTTCGCGGACCTGCTGTATCAGATCCAACGGCTTCCCGGCACGAATGCCTCCAACGTCGGAGTGTTTCCTGTCGGCATCCAAGTCGGCGCCGGCGTGCGTCCAACGACGGTGGCGAAAGAATGGCTGCAGGGGAATATGCGTCAAACAAACAACGAGCTGGATCTGGCGATCGATGGACCGGGGTTTTTTCAAGTGTCCCGCCCGGACGGGACGATCATGTACACGAGAAACGGGTCCTTCAAGCGCGACAACGTGGGCAACGTCGTGACCGGCGACGGCGATCTTTTGAATCCCGTCATTACGATTCCTTCCGGTGCGCTCAAGGTGGATATCGGGCAGGACGGAACTGTCTCAGTTCTGCTTCCCGGCGTCACGCAGGCCTCGCAAGTGGGACAAATTCAGCTCACCAGGTTCGACAATCCCTCGGGCTTGGTCGCCATGGGGAACAATCTCTTTATCGACAGCTTTGCTTCGGGGCCTCCGACACAGGGGACCGGTGGTTTCACCACCGGATTCGGCACGATCCAGCAGGGATTCTTGGAGAGCTCGAACGTCAACCTCGCTGAAGAAATGGTCAATATGATCATCGCCCAGCGAAGTTATGAGATCAATTCCAAGACGATTCAGGCGTCCGATGAAATGATGGCCATCGCCAACAATCTCCGACGGTAAGGAGCAGTCCATGTGTAGACTCTTGAGCCTGTTTCTGCTGATGTCGACCGGACTCGTGGGGGCCGCTTCGGCGGGCACGGGGGCGTCCAGTGGTGAGACCCGTTCGATCGTCTCTCATAATAAAGGCTCGGTTCATCAGCCGATTGACCATGCGGTGGGCCGTGTTGCCGTCAGCGAGGTGACTCCCGATCTCATGAGTAGGGCCATTCAGAAATACTTGGAAGACGAGTGGGTACACAAGATCAAAACGGTCACGGTATCGGTGTTGGAGCCTTCAGATCCCATGCAAGTCTCCGGTGGCGCGGTGGAACTGCGCGTCATTCCAGGTTCAAGTGAGGAGAGCCCAGGGCGGCGTGTATTTCAGGTGGAAGCCGTGATAAACGGCAAACCTGGGAAAATCGTCCAGGTCCTTGCGGATGTGGCGGCGTCGATCGATGCGGTCGTTCCCAGCCGATTGGTAAAAACCGACGAACTAATCCAAGCCGGTGATCTCAAGACCGCACGAACCCGCGTGTACCAGGTGAATCATCCGTTCGTCACAGACCAAAGTGAGGTCATCGGGAGGAGTGCGACCAGACCGCTTCCTCCCGATGCGCCACTGCGTTCCGCATTCGTCAGGCTGCCCTTAGTTGTGAAGAAGGGTGACCGAGTGCTCATTCAGGCGCAACGTGGAGGTTTGTCGATCCGGGCCTACGGGATCACAAAGTCAAGCGGACAGGTGGGGCAGAGCATCACGGTTGCCAATCTGGATTCCGGCCGAGAACTGAGAGCCACCGTCGTGGCTCCCAGCATCGTTC
>CAZNBG010000478.1:0-2796 GCA_964570915.1 uncultured Nitrospira sp.
CGTAGCGCATGTCGCGGCGGTTGTGGCTCCTTCCGTCCGATTGCTCCTGCAACCGCGTCACCACACTCCGCAGCACCTCGGGCAGCGCCCCGTCAAAATCGCTGATGTCGCGGACGTTGACCTGGAGCCCCGCGGATTCAACGTGCAAAACGCCAACCTTGCCGCACACCGCTTCATTGCCCTTGAGCTCCAGCAGAATGTCATCGACGCGCGCCCGCTCCGCGATGGCAACCTCCATATTCAGGGTCAGGCGCAGAGGTAATGAACAACCCCACACCTGGATACAACACTTCCGCATGCACGTGATCCAAGTCTTGATCTGCCAGGCGTGCTTGCGGTTCCCACGCACCGGGACGTGTCGCCGCATGTCGATACCCTTTGGACGATTTGATCTGCCCGGCGATCTTATCTTCCATCGAAACTCCTTCGAGACCCACCGGCATCGGCGAAAACCGCTAAATGATGTAAAAGTCCCCATCGTCACCGGACTGGACGCGTGGGGGTCGTTAACGAAACTTTTTCTCAATCCGCGTTGCCCATAAATCGGCTGGTTCTACAACGTGACCGTCCGCAGAAATGTAGCCTCGGTCAAGATTCGCCATTGTCAGTTCCTCCTTTGGTCTGTTGTGTTAGTGCGAAATGGCGGCGCTGTCCAGACCTCATCTGCTGCCTTAGTGTCCGCTAGCAGAGGCGCGATCGCGCCTCACATATCCACGTTATGAGGTCGTTTCACAAGATGACGAATCCCGTAACACGGCCCTGACGATTCACTCGGTCTTGAAGGTTGCCGATTTGGCGGCATAGCTCGATATCAGCTCGCAGTATATCGCCGCCAGCAAGTTCCCTCTAATTCTGTTCTCCTTAAATGGGTCGAAGTTGTGTCCCTGCACCGCGAGTAATGAACAATACATCACTGGGAGTGTGAACAATCGCGCGATGCCACACGCCACGTGGAATAATCCCTGCCGCCCGAGACCGCAGTTCGAGAATCCGCTCGCGCTCCCCTTCCTGCAAAATCAGGTCGATTGCCCCGGAGAGAAGACAGGCGATCTCATCACCGGCGGGATGCATCTCCCAGTTTACCCACTCATCAGTGCTCTGGATATGAAAAAGCGTCACCAGTCGCCCGCTGTGAAGTTCGATGCGCTTGCCAATCGTCGCCCAGAAATCTTCTCCAACCGCCACCGGGACAGCGTCAGCACCATCTTGAAGATGTACGTAAGTATTGATGAGGTCGAACGTCGATGGTGAAGAAACAGTCATACGAATCTCCTTAATAAGATCGGAGAATGGTAGGCAGAGTCCGCCTTACAATTGGGGCAGACCTGTACTCTTTTTCACTGCCAGACACTGACGAGAGCCTCTGCTTCGACATGATCATGATAATCGTCATTGCTTCATGGCGGCTTTGGCGCGCTTTGTCAGTTCTTCAGGGGAAAGGTCTTCCTTGTGCGTGGCGATCCACCACTGGTTGCCAGCAAGGTCCTTCACGCCTGCACTCCGATCACCATAGAACTGATCCGTCGGCTCCATCGTCGAGACAGCGCCCGCCTGCAACGCGCGTTTGTAGGTCGTATCTGTATCATTCACATACAAATACATCGCACTAGGCATGGGTTTCCATTCACCGCTCGCCTCACTCATCATGACTATTGAGTCGCCGATTCTGACTTCAGCGTGTCCGATTGTCCCATCTGGTCGGGTCAGACGTTCGCTCTCTTGCGCCGCAAAAGCCTGCTTCAGAAAGTCAATCAGTTTGCTTGCTCCTTGAACTACCAGATACGGGGTGATGGAATGATAGCCATCGGGAATTGGTTTTACTGCCATAGTCATTTCTCCTTTACCTTTGAAATTTTTCGTTCAACGAAAATATTCTTACTCACTGTCTCGTGGGTCCTCTGCGAACGAGACCTCCGAGGGTTGTGGCGTCGCGGAAAGCAACGTCGTCATCACGCGGGCAACTGGTCGGTGCCAGAGTCCCTGCGGAACGACGAAGACGGACCCTGCCTCCACAGTTATACGTATTGGCCCCTCTTCGGTGAGTATGGTGAGGTCGATCTCTCCATTGAGTACATGAAGGAGTTCGTCGCCGTGCGGATGACATTCCCACGGCGGTTGCCCTAAGTAACGCCCGACAAAGATCCCGCCCTGATTAAACGGTGCGAGTTGTGGGAATGCCGCGCCGGCTTCTTCTGTCGTCGTGTTCGCTGTAATCTTTAGTTTCGGTACGCCAGTGAGAGCAACCTGGATATCATGACCCCTCATACCTTCTCCTCCTTTTGGGCTTGGTGATTACCCAACCCAACACCCGCTCTCCACACTCCTATTATCTGTAGTTGTCGTTTGTCAGGCTGGGTCTAGCGAGGGACGGACAAGAGCAGTTACATCGGTGGCATCTTGGGGAACTTGGCAAGATCAGGATTCATATAATCCCAGGGCTGAGCGCTTGAGGTGTAGATATCAAAGGCCGGACGATACCAAGTAGGATCGTCTAAACTGCCGGCACTGATCCCGACAAATGGCGCAGCAGGAAAGCCAAACAACCGGGACCCACACTTGCCACAAAACCCGCGCTTAATCGGGTCTCCAGTGTCAGCTTTCACTTCGTGATACGTGACCTCTCCAGTGATCTTGAGCGCCTCCTTCGGCACCCCAACAATCGACACAAAGGGTCCTCCACTGGCCCGCTGGCAATCGCGACAATGGCAATTGCCCATCATTAGCGGCTCGGCTGAACATTCGTAGCGAACGGCACCACAGGCACAACCACCGGAAAACGGAGCAGCCATACTTCAC
>CAZNBG010000479.1:0-2792 GCA_964570915.1 uncultured Nitrospira sp.
CGAACACTTCCGCCGCCCAACAACCCGAGACCCTTCCCTTGTGATTCCCCGGTCGAAGATATCCTTAGCGCTTCAGGGTCTAACTCCTTCAGGAGTCCACGAACACATTCCTGGAATCCGGCCAGCAGCCCCAATTGATGTAGCGTTAAATCCTGCATGACCTCTCTCAGGCTGGCGATCGCCTCTTGATCAGTCAGTTCACACGATGCCGGATTGAGCAGAATAGTCGCGATTTCTGCCGCGTTTTCGGCGTGCTTGATCGGATTCGGGGTCCAGGCCAAAATGCGAGTGGGTTGGACCTCAAATTCCTTTTGAAATTCTCTGCGGCCCCGCATGGCATCCGCCAACCCGGTAAACAACGTGTGAAGCAACGCCGTAAGCTGTTTCGCCATGTGATCCGGATCGACAGAGGAGCTTGACACACCAAGTTCGTCGTAGACTTGCCTCGCTCGGTCGCTACTGAGAGCCTGGTCCTGGGCGTTTTGTCGACACGGCTCTGGCGGGACGACTTCGAACCTGGACGGCGGGGCCTTCTGCAGGTCAGCGGGGTGATCGCTTGCTCTTCCGAGAAGCACCGGCAACGCATGTACGGCTGATCGCACCGCATTACCGTCGCAACCTTGGATTGCTCGATGGAAAACGGTTGCCAGGTGACTTTCCACCTCTCCAGCGGACGAGCCATCGAACTCTCCGTATGCTCGTTGCAAGAGATATCGAAGCCGTTCTGAATCCATCGCCGTAGTATTCGACGATGAGTCGACTTCCGGATGCGCTGCTGGAACCGTCTGTACGGCTTGAAAGACCAATTCGTAAGGACCGATCGTAAGTCTATCCCCGTCATGAAGCTCATGGATTTTCTTCTGAGCGATTTTTGCCCCATTAAGGATGGTTCCATTGACGCTCCCGACATCGCAGACGCTCCAAACTTCCTGTCTCTCATAAATTTCGGCATGCTTGGTCGAGACGACCCTGGTCGGATCCTTGAGGACTAAGTCATTGCCCACTCCGCGCCCGATAGTGATTTTGTCCCGCTCAAAGGTCTCTGCAACGGTTTGCTCCCTACCGTTTTGGAGCCTTCGTACGATCAACTTACAGGCCATATCTATGCTAAACACCGGCCACAAGCCGGTCCATCGAACGATCGCATAGGCGCAGAATCATCGCATCGCGCTCGCCGGCTTCCAACAGCTCGACGCGTGCCCGCCTCGCGAGTAACGCCATATCGCGTGCCAATAACCGTACTGGGCTCGGTGCGTACCCCGACGTTTCACTCGCATAGCTAAAACCTGCCACACGTGAGCACGCACGAAGCACGGCCACAAATGCATCCCACCACAGTCCATCGGGTAGATCCCCAGTTTCGAAACAATGGCCCGACTCTCTTAGCCGGTCTCTGACACGCACATGTATAGTGTAGTGATCATTTTCGTCAACACCTTGGACGATGGGACCCAAACTCTCCACCACGGATGGCAGTCGCTCGCAAGCCAGTTGCCAACGAGGTTCATCCGACCCGAGCAGCGCTCGCAGCAGAAGCATTCCGCAACTGAACAGATCATGCGCCGGTAAAAATGCCGGATACACTGCAATTGTTGAGCCTGCACGCACCTCACCCGCCGTACGAGCAAAGGATTTCCAAGAGTCCATCGACATCGCATTCGTCATGCCGCTGATGATAATCCCGCGTTCCGGTGTATCAACTTTTCGGGCCCATACTTCCATATTGACCCCACGGTTTCCGCCGCGTGACAACGCGACCCTAAAGACATCTCGATCGGAAAAGTCCCGAGCATTGAATCCTTCCCCAAGCACATGCACGCGCAACAATCCCTTCATCTGTGTCTGATCGTCATCCGGAATGGGATCAATAGATTGGATGAGAACCGTAACCGACAGAGTTTTTCCGGGCGGCCACTTTTTGATCAGCGGTGCGGTATAGATGAAGTTCGCTCCGGCTGGGATGCTAGTCAAACCTTGAGCCATCTCTGCCGGCATGTCGTCACTGGGTGGAGGTTCATCGCTCCATGCGTCTACGAGCGACACGCAAGCCCTCCAACGAATGGGCAGGATCGTAGCATAATGCTCCTGAAATTGAATGCGCACTTGCTCGGGACTAATAACACCGACAGAACGACGGCTACGCTCATGTCCATCCGCGACGAGGACACAGAGTTGGTTCATGAGAGCAAGTTTTATGCAATACGCTTCTATCACTCGTTTCTGCGGATGTGTTTCGAAGAAATATTGGCCGGGAGCCGTAAGTGAAGTAGGGATTGGTGCGGAGAGTTTCGATGTAGGAACATCGATAGAAGGGCTGTCAAGGAGGGTGCAGAAGTCCTCCCAGATGACTGAAAGGAGACCGGAATCAGATGTGGGTCCGGACCCTTGAAGTCCAGGCATCATCACAGGCGAGCCGAGATAGCTCTAGTACACCCCTGGTACTATTACAATGGCCCCGACAGCAAAAGTTCTGAATGTATAAACTTTCACGGACGAAGACCAAAAACGAAAATACTCGGGAAGCCTAAGCGTTCTGCAGTGATAAATCAAGCGGGCGAGTTGCGCGCTCTCCCATAACCAATGTGGGTGCCAACTGCATTGGATGGCCCTCTTTCGGAGCGTCACCCAACAGAACTCTATTGAACAATAGTTCGCTGCGCAGGAGCGGTGAGGTGAATCTATTTAGATACGATATGTGAATCTACTTTGATACTGTGCCTGACGGTATACCACTCCTCGTCCTCCATTCATCACGATCAGTATCACCGAGTTTGAAGAAACCAGATGATGAA
>CAZNBG010000480.1:0-2791 GCA_964570915.1 uncultured Nitrospira sp.
GTCAAAGCCACCAACTTCGTTGAAGATTTTCCGGCTCGTCAGGAGACATGCGGCCGTGACCGCATCCGTAACGCCGATTACCTTCGAAAATCCCGCTCTATCATCAGAAGCCCCCCAATCCCGATGGGTCCAGTTCATTTTCCAGGTAGGGCCCCTCGAATCGAGTATCACCCCCCCATGCTGAACGCGCCCATCCGGATAATCCAAGCGACACCCAACGGCACCGATTCTATCTTGACCGATCCATCGCACCATCTCTTCCAAAGCGTCGGGCTCCAGCACTACGTCGTTGTTCAAGAAGAGAATGAGTTCCGACTTGCCTTCTCTGACGGCCAAATTGTTCAAATGCGAATAGTTAAAGGGGCCGTCCACTCGAATCACACGAGCTCCCATGGCCTCCAGCGCTTCGGCAATGGAGCGATCCTCGCTACCGTTGTCGACCGTGGTGAGCTCAACGCTGACCCTAAGTTGCGACAGCGCCGCCCTCGCAGATTGAAGCGTCAGATCCTTCATGCCCTTGAAGGGAATGACTACCTGCACGGAAGGTGTGCCCTTGATCTGCGGGAGCCCACGATAGGTTGTCGGCATGTTTCCTACGGTGATTTCCCACGCCAGTTTCTTTGCAGACACATAGTCCTTCAGGGCCTTGATTCCAGCGTTTGTCGCGTAGGGCTTGGAGTCGATGTTTCCTGACGTACTGCCCTTGTGAACACGCCATGAATAAAGAACGACGGGAACATTCTGAAACTGTGCTCCAGCCAGATCTAACCTGAGGCAAACGTCGAAATCCTGGGCTCCGTCGCACTCGGGCCGCAGCCCACCAACCCTCTCCCACAGCGCACGTGGGATCAACAAGCAGTGGCAGATGGTATTAATGAAGAGGTAGGGGAAGGGCGGGCGAACAAACTTGCGCAGCTCGCCGTTTGAAAGCGTCAGCCCATTTTCGTCGATCTTGTCTTCATCGCAAAAGAGCACCGTATCGAGGGGCCTTGCCACCATGCGCAGGCAAAGTTCGTAGCGATACAGCAGATCGGGGCGAATCCAGTCATCGTGATCGAGCAGAAGAAGAAAATTACCCTTTGCCCGTTTCGCCAACTCGTTGGTCGTGCGTGAAATGCCACCACCTGACTGCCGGTCAAACTCAAAAGAATGAAGAGTACGATCCGGAAACTCAGCAGCGAGCTTCTGCACGATTTGCATGACGGCTTGTGGTTGGAGGCCATCAAAACCCACGAGCACCTCGACTCGGCATCCACTCTGGTCAAGCGCCGCACGTAGGGCACCTTCGAAGTGATCAGGATCGGGTTTGAATACTGGAATCAAAAGGGAGTAGCTGAATCGCTCGTCCTCCGGGAGCAAGGAATGAAGACCCCTAACTCGTTCACGCAGCTTCGCCAACTCATTGGAGTCTGCGAAACCACAGACCGACCTCATCTGGCGGTCGAGCTCAGACAAGCTCCCGACAGTGGCCTGCATTCCCTGAGCTAGGGTATTTACAATGCGTTTTAACCGGCGAACCGGACCCCCACGCAATTCAACCATGCCGCCCGAAATGATGCGCCAGACCGACGAGAGAACCTGGCAGAAGAGTTCTACAAATCGAAACAGGCTTCTCATTCAGGCCTCAATCATCCGTCCATGTTCCAAATGAATCAGCCTGCTGCAGAACGACTGGGTGAAAGCCACGTCGTGGCTCACAAGCAAAATGGTCTTGTTGCGTCTGCGAAAGTCATTCATCCGATCAAGGCACTTCGCTTGGAATTGCTGGTCACCGACGCCCAAAATCTCATCGATGATAAGCAGATCCGGATCAATGTCCGTGGCGAGCGAAAAACCGAGGCGGGCGTACATGCCTGAGCTGTAGTTCTTGACGGGCAGGTCGATGAATTCACCCAATTCCGAAAAATCCACGATTCGATCAATTTTGCGCTCAATCTCTTTTCGGCTCAGACCCGAGACGGCCGCGCCAAGGTAGATGTTCTCACGCCCCGTCAGCTCAGGATCGAAGCCCGCGCCCAGTTCAATCAGTGCTGCAACCCTTCCTCGAACCCACAAACGGCCCTCAGAAGGGTGTAAGACCCCACAGATAACCTTGAGCGCAGTTGATTTGCCGGAACCATTTCGACCCACGATACCCACGCTGGACCCACGTGCCACCGAAAAGCTCAGGTTCCTTATCGCCCAAAGGGCCTTGAAAGTCGGCTCAGGTCTCGCTCCCCTTAGGAGTGACACGGCACGTTTGGCGGAACGTATTGCCGTTTCCTTCAGCGAAAAGACACGCTCACGATAAAGCCGATAACAAACGCCAACGTCTGTCAGCTCAATCGCACCATCCGACATCCGCCGCTCCTAAAACCAGTAGAGGAACTCTCGTTCCGTCTTATGAAATACAATCCATCCGGCCAAGCACATCGTCAGGCCGGTCCCCAAGGCTATCGCATAGGTATGTAGAGCGGGAACATGGCCGTGGTAGACGGCCTGCCTGAAGAGCCAGACAAATCGAGCCATGGGATTGATGTGAACAATCCATTGGAAGCGAAGAGGTAACTGGCTTGGCTCATAGATGATGGGGGTAAGATAGAATGCCGCCCCCAACAGGATATCGAGGATGTACTGCAAGTCCCGAAAGAATACTGTCAAAGAGGACACCATCAGCGACCAGCCGATGACGAAGAAAAAGATCGGGATCATGACCACAGGTGTGAGAAAAAGCGTCGCGTGAAAGTTTGCTCCTGTTATCGCCACAACGAGAAGCAGAATCGATCGTTTCATAACACTCCTTTTCGAAGTT
>CAZNBG010000481.1:0-2789 GCA_964570915.1 uncultured Nitrospira sp.
TGCAAAGATATGTTCGGCTCGGTTTACGGAAGAGTCACTTCAAACACGGTCCCCACACCATGCGCCCCTCCGTTGAACGTGGTGCCGAAGAGGTTGCCGGCGGGATCGAGGATTAGATCAGCAAGCGGTGACCCCCCGTCGCCGTGGGCCGTTCCCTCGAAACTCCAGAGTCTTTTGTAAGTGAACCCTCCTCCAGAGCGCACCATTTCGAACACGACACCAACTCCGGAATCGCCGCCCAATGAAGTAGTACCGGATAGGTTTGCCGCAGAATCCTGAACTAAGCCGGTATTAGGATTTCCCCCGTCGGCTTGGCCCATAAAGTCATACGTTTGTGTCACCTACCATTTTCCCGACGTGAGTGCCACGTTGCCGACATTGCCTGGGACTGCCGTGATGCTCGACGTGGGTGCCAACGTGGATTGCACGGCCCAGCATCTGTATCAATTTGGTCTCATGGGCCATGAGTATGGGAAGCACGTGTTTGGTAAGCCCAATCCACGGGTGGGGCTGCTCAGTATCGGTGAAGAGGATTCCAAAGGTAACGAGGCAACGAAAGAAGCGTTCAAGCTGCTCAAGACTAGCCCGCTGAACTTTGTCGGGAACGTAGAGGGGCGGGATATATTCAGCGGCGGAGCCGATGTCGTCGTTTGTGACGGGTTCACGGGGAACGTCGCCTTGAAGATCACGGAGGGCGTAGCGGACACGATCAGGAAAATCCTGATGAAAGAGATCGCCGGGTCGGCGTTGGGACGATTCGCCTATCTCTTCATGGCACAGCCGCTTCTCCGGCTTCGGCGGCGGATGGACTACGCGGAATTCGGCGGAGCCCCGTTGCTGGGAGTCAACGGCATCACCATCGTCTGCCATGGCCGGTCCTCCGGGAAAGCGATCAAGAACGCGATCCTCAGGGCCAAGCGATATGCTGAAGGCCGCGTCAACGAGTTCATCCAACGTGACATCGAAGAGAGCATGGCGCAGCATCAGCGCACAGGAAAAGAAGAGGCCCCGGCGTGAGAGCATGTATTGCCGGTACGGGTTCGTACGTTCCAGACCGTGTGCTCACGAACGCCGATCTGGAACGGATGGTGGAAACCTCCGACGCGTGGATCGTCGAGCGGACCGGCATTCGCGAGCGGCGCATCGCAGCAGCAGGGGAAGCCTGCTCGGATCTCGGAATCCGCGCGGCCGAGTCCGCCCTAAAAGCTGCCGATGTGGCCGCGTCCGACTTGGACCTCATCCTGGTCGCCACTTGCACAGGCGACATGCTGCTTCCGTCCACTGCATGTCTCATTCAGCACCGTCTGGGGGCGCTGCGCGCAGCGGCCTGTGATATCTCCGCGGCCTGTTGCGGGTTTGTCTACGCGTTGTCCGTCGCCGATGCCTACATCCGCACGGGTTCCCGTGCAGTTCTCATCGTCGGCTCAGAAGTGATGTCGGCAATCACCGATTGGACTGACCGCAATACCTGTGTGCTCTTCGGTGACGGAGCAGGGGCGGTGGTATTGAAGGCTACGAACGGGGATCGAGGGATCCTCTCTTCCCATTTGCATTCCGATGGAACGCTGTGGGATCTCATCTGCGTTCCCGGCGGTGGATCGCGGATTCCAGCATCCGAGAAAATGCTGGTGGAACGGCAGCAATTCGTGAAGATGCGTGGCAATGAGACCTTCAAGGTGGCGGTACGAACTTTGGAAGAGGTCGCAAGAGAGGCACTGTCGGCCAATCACCTCTCCATCGATGACATCGATCTATACATTCCGCACCAGGCAAACGTCCGAATCATCAAAGCCGTTGCCTCCCGGCTTGGTCTCCCCCTTGACCGGGTCGTCATGAACATGGATCGGTATGGGAACACCTCCGCGGCCTCTATCCCGCTGGCCTTGGACGAAGCGGTCCGTACCGGCCGTCTCAAAGAGGGGAGCCTGGTCATGCTAGGGGCTTTCGGGAGCGGGCTCACGTGGTCGGCAGTAGTGATTCGATGGTAATGGAGCAGGAAGGAGCGTCATGACCTGCGATATTTCTCCCTTGGAAGGCAATTGGGCGCTGATCCTCGGTGCCTCCAGTGGCTTCGGCGAAGCGGTGGCCCTCGAGCTGGCTTCACTGGGTCTGCACATCTTTGGAGTGCATCTCGACCGAAAGTCCACCCTGCCGAACGCCGAGCGGATTGCCGGTGAGATCCGAGCATTGGGGCGAGAGGCTTTGTTCTTCAATGTCAATGCGGCAGACGCCGAGAAGCGCCAGGAGGTCTTGAATGAGGTGCAAACGCGGCTGGAAAGGACCAAGGGCCAGGCTTCGGTACGGGTGCTCTTGCATTCTCTGGCGTTCGGAACCCTGAAGCCATTCATTGCCAAGGCTCCAGCTGATGCCATCGGAAAGTCCCATTTGGATATGACCTTGGATGTGATGGCCAACAGCCTGGTTTATTGGGTACAGGATTTGGTTTCTCGGCAGCTGATGGGTCGAGGGGGTCGTGTCTTCGCCATGACCAGCGCCGGCGGGGCGAGGGTCTGGTCGACGTATGGGGCGGTGTCGGCGGCAAAAGCGGCGCTCGAATCGAACATCCGTCAATTGAGTCTCGAACTTGCACCCTTAGGCATTACGGCCAATTCCATCATGGCGGGGGTGACGGAGACTCCCGCGCTCAGAAAGATTCCCGGCTCGGAGCACATGATTGAGATCGCCCAACGAAAGAATCCCAGCGGGCGCCTCACGACAACCAAGGATGTCGCCGAGGCGATTGGCTTGCTTAGTCAACCCAAAGCCCAGTGGGTTACGGGAAACGTGGG
>CAZNBG010000482.1:0-2781 GCA_964570915.1 uncultured Nitrospira sp.
CCTTTTCCAAGGAGGGGAGCTTCGTCTCGTACTCATGTCGCCGTGTACAACTCGCGTTTGGCTGCTTGTCACGTTACGGTATTCTTTAGTGAGGCAGTGTGATATAGTTTTGGCGGTGCTGAAACCCCGATCAGTACTGGGTTCCGGCGCTGCCAATATTTGGCAGTGAAAGGACCGTTTGAGCGGTCGGGACCAGGGGTCGATCGTCGCGGACCCACTCCATGAAGATTCCAACTCCGGAGATGACCTAATCGATGCAGGACCTGAAAACACTTATTCGTAGTGTCCCAGATTTCCCTAAGAAGGGGATTCTGTTCTATGACATCACCACACTGTTGAAGGACAAGCAGGCGCTCAAGGTAGTCATCGATTCTTTTGCCAAGCCTTATGTCGATAAGGCCATCGATATCGTCGCAGGAGTCGAGTCCAGAGGCTTCATATTCGCTCCTGCCTTAGCCTATCAGCTCGGCGCCGGCTTCGTTCCTGTTCGCAAACCGGGGAAATTGCCGGCGGCCACTGTGAATGCCAGTTACGATCTCGAGTATGGCCAGGATACTCTGGAGATACACCGAGATGCTGTCGAGAAGGGTCAGCGTGTATTGGTTGTGGACGATCTGCTGGCGACCGGGGGCACGGCCTCAGCCGTGATTCAATTGATCAGTCAGTTAGGCGGGCACGTGGTGGGAGCGGCATTTCTTGTGGAGCTGGAGTTTCTGCATGGTCGGAAAAAGTTGAATGGCTACGACGTCTATTCCCTGCTTCAGTATCAGGAATAAACGCGCACCTCCGAAATCAACTGTCCTACTCGTCACGCGAGAACTCGCTAAGAATTTTCAGGAATTCGTTTTCTTTGCGCAGGAAGGCGTCGACAATGTCGGGATCGAAATGACGCCCGCGATCAATGACGATTCTTCGCTTCGACTCTTCCGGGTCCACGATGTCTTTGTACACCCGTTTTGAAGTAAGCGCATCGTAAGCATCCGCCAAGGCAACAATTCTCGCCGACAACGGAATGGTCTCTCCCGAAATTCCAAAAGGGTAACCCTTCCCGTCAAATTTTTCGTGATGGTGATAGGCAATCTCTTTTCCCAGAGTCAAGAACGACTTGCCGGGTAGCCTGCTTTCAGCGCTCTTCAGCGCATCTCCGCCGATAATTGAGTGCGTCTTCATGATCTCATATTCTTCCGGAGTCAGCTTGCCCGGCTTCAGGAGGATGCTGTCCGGAATTCCCACTTTGCCGACATCATGAAGAGGACTGGACTTGTAGAGCCGGTCTATATAGTCGTCGTCAATTTCTGACCGGTACTTCGGAAGGTGAGCCAGGTCTTCGGCAAGAACCCTGCAGTATTTGCGCATTCTTTCCAGGTGAAATCCAAGGCCCGCGTCGCGACATTCAGCCAGTTTAGCAAAACCAAAAATGGCTGCGTCCTGAGCGGAATGGAGTTCCTGGACTCGTTCGATCAGCTGGTTCTCCATGTGCTTCTTGTCTGAAATGTCTCGAACGATGAATACGTCCGCAAAGGCTTTTCCTCGCGAGTCCTTTACTCGAGTAATGGTGATGTGCCCGTACCACTGGCTTCCATCTTTGCGGTGATCAACCACCTCTCCAAACCAGGAACCCTTGAGGGTCAACGACCGGAAAATCTCGCGCGTTTTATCACCGGCACGGTTGGTTTCAACAAAAATACTGGGTGTCGCGCCAATCAGTTCGTCATGCAGGAATCCCGTCAACTTTTCGTAAGCGGGATTGACCGAGATGATCCGATTTTCCAGGTCGGTAATCATGATGCCGTCGATTGTACTTTCAACGATGTCCTTGAAGAGGATGTACTGCATCTGGCCAACTTCGATTTTCTCCCGCAGACTCTGCTTGTCCGTCTGTTCTTGAAGATACCCTTCCCGTTTCTTCAAGGCTCCATGCACGGTCATCAGAATCTCACCTGCAGTTGCGGGTTTGACCACGTAATCATAAGCTCCATTCTTGAGTGCCTTGCGTACTAAGGCAGTATCGTTTTGTCCACTCACCAGAATGACAGCGATATCCGGATAGGAACCGACAATATCCTTGAGCAACTCAATGCCGGATTTCTCGGGCATAACCAGGTCGGTCAAGACACAGGTGTATGCTTGCTTCTTGAGGTGATCCAAGGCTTCGATCGCTGAGCTCGCCTGGTCGCAGAGGTAGCCGCAACTGGACAGGACGACAGTCAAGGCTTGGCGAACTGCCGGGTCATCATCTACGACCAAAAGGCGATGGGAGTCGATTAGCGGACCATTTTTTTCTAGGTTCTGGCGACGGAGTTCTTGGAACTCATTGCTCATGACGCAAAAGAACCGAGAGTCTTTCACCAGTCGCGATGAGCGAGGGTTAGGGACTACACGGCTAAGTTGGATAGAAAGGAAGCTTTAAACCAGAATGTGTGCGCTAGAGTCTTTGCCACGGATCTCGCAACTGCCGGACACTTGTATCGGGATTTGCACTGGCTCGCTTTAACTTTTTCCCGGCCGGAAAGTCCTTTTTCAATTATGGAGTTACAGGGAGGGTAACGATGTCACAGTGACGAACGGGACGATCAGGGTTGGGAAGGTGCAGGCGAATGATCAGAGAGGTAATCCAGCGATTGAGAAAGCGTTGAAAGCTCCGGATCATGAGGAAAGAAATCCAGGGCGGCATTCAAGAAATAGCGAGCTTGAGCATATCTCTTACTGAGAATCTCAATTTGAACGAGAAGCACGAATGCCTGTTTGCTAGCGCGAGGGTCGAGACGAGTCACCGTCTCG
>CAZNBG010000483.1:0-2774 GCA_964570915.1 uncultured Nitrospira sp.
GGATGTTACAAACGACGAGATCGTCGCCTTCGCCTTGCCGAAGAGATGAACCGAAGTTTGGGAGACGCCGGCCGAATAACGGGTCAGACGAGGACAGAGGGGCTCACCGCTATACGGACAAGATAGCCACGCCTACGATGGTCAGAACAATACCGATACCTCTCATCAGAGTTACCTGCTCTTTAAGGAAGATGGCGGAGAGCGCCACAGCCAGTACCACATAGCCCGTAGAGACCGGTGCGGCAATGCTGACCGGCAGTCGTGAGACCGCGAGTACGTAGACAAAAGATCCGATAGAGAAAAGTAGACCGACTCCCAAAGCAAGTGGCGCAGACTTTATCGGAACGTAGAGACTCCTTTGCACGATGAAAAGCGCGGGAATTGAGACGATGAACATCCCAATCGCGGTGATAACCTCGAGTTGGTAAGGACTCACTTTTCCCATCACAAACTTCTGAAGGAACGAACCAGTTCCTACGGCCAGGATGTAGATGGCCAAGAAAGAAAACCCTAAAGCCTTATTCATTGTTTCATATTACTGCTCCTCGGTAGGCGCCCACGCGTACGTTTCCATCCGTCGAGTACGCCGGGGAGTGAACCACATTGTCATACTGAAAATCCCGTCGCAGTCCAAATTGTTGAACTTGCGCGTGCTGCCGTTCCAGCTTTTGCGGCCATACTTGAGATTGTCTCTGCTAGAAAATCGCTCAAACACGATGGCTTTGGTTGAGCCATGACTCCCATTTCCACATGCCTGGTAAACCGCGTACCCTTCACTTTGCCAGACATCGGGCGATCGAGAATTCTCAGTTTCCGACAAAGCGACTTTTCGTTCACACTACTGCGGTACTCGTGAGTAATCGAGTAATGTCTGCACGAAAGAATGGACGACGACGCCCCGTAATTACCCGACTTGTTTTTTCGTGTCCTCGATCTGTAGCCTCAAAGGATCGTTGATTTCTGATCCATTGGGAGGGGCCTTCTCAAGGTAGACAACCATGGACAGCCGACGGAAGTGGACTGAGTCACCTTCCCGGAATTCGCGACGACGTTGCGAACCCTTTCGCGATGCCCGCGCCGATTCCCTGCGAGGCGCCGGTCACGATGGCCGTCTTCTATTCATCCCGATTCGTCCTTTTGAAATCGTTTTCTGCTGAGCGAGGACACTACAAATGAAACGCTTCGGATGTTTAGCAGGTCTTACATTGGGAGGAATGATCATTCTGGCCCAGACAAGCGGCACGGGTGAAACAGTCACAACGAAGTTCGAGCATGCCATCCCCAACATTCCCGGCAAGTCGCTGGTCAGCCAGGTTGTCGACTATGCGCCCGGGGGGGCCTCGCCCTCACACGCCCACGCAAAATCGGCCTTCATTTATGCCTACGTCGTCTCGGGTGCCATCGAGTCACAGGTGAACGACGGCCCCAAGCGGGTCTATCGCGCCGGTGAAAGTTTCTTCGAGGAGCCGGGTTCGCTTCACCGTGTGAGTCGTAATGCGAGCAAAACCGAGCCCGCAAAGCTACTTGCGGTGTTCGTGGTTGATACCAACGACAAGGCACTGACCACCCCGGTCAAGTAAAAACCGAAGCATTAAGGAGGGTATCGCATCCTGAAAGCGGCACGGATCCACAACTTCGGCGGGACCAGCGTGCAACTCAACGCGGCAAGATAGTAAACGAACTCGCCACCTCCACCCCAGTTATCACCGAGTACTTCATGCGAGTAAGGTTTGAAAGACGTAAAGGAGGACCCCCATGAGCAACATATCAACCAACCTAAGTGAGTATGAGGCGATTGCCAAGACGGTCCAGCATTATATCGATGGTGCGAAGGCTGGCCGAGGCGCCGAGATGAAACCCGCCTTCCACCAAGACGCGACCATCTTCGGCTATGCCGATGGGGAGCTCTTTGCTGGTCCTATCCAACTCCTCTTTGACAGAGTGGACCACGATGCCCCAGCCACAGGGCTCCACGCCCGGATCGTCGGTATCGACATCGTCGACACGATTGCTGAGGTCCGGCTGGAACTCGATGACTGGAAAGGCCGCCGCTTCACTGACCTGTTCACGCTCCTCAAAGTCGATGGGGCGTGGAAGATTATGAACGACGTCTTTCATCAGCATCACTAAGGGGGCACACAGGGTGGCTGAGGCAAGCACGACATGCAGGTGTCGTGCGAGTGACCCAGGAAGACTCTGCGACTTACGGAGCCCGTGGCAGGAGCGACTTTGGTACGACCGTTGCTGCACTGTTTCAAGTACGAAGGAGGAATAAAACAATGGCCAAATTTCAAGGCATGTCTGATGCGGACAAGCTCAACGACGTTCAAATTCTAAACAGATCCCTTTTCTTCGAGAATCGGGGCGTTTGGGCTTATCGCTTCGCGGCTGACAAACTGAGCACTTCTGAGGTGGGCAAAACTGTGCTCGCGCTCGCCCAGGAGAACCGGAGTGATCACGAAAAGCATCAAGAGATGATCAGAAATGCAATTAGTGAGTTGGGCGGTATTCCTGTTCAAATGGAGAAAAACTACGACCTTTCGACTTTCATTGGTAAGGGTGAAGGCAATATCGATAACGACGTCAACATTGCCAAGCTCGCACTAGCCCTGGAGGTCGGCGCTGCTGCAGGGTATGTGAGCGATACATCGAAGTTGAAATCCCCATACAACATGGAAATGGAAGCTGGAATTGCATGTGTCGAGGCTATCCATGCCGCCCGCATTCGATTTTCATTCAATGCCTTGGGGACCAAAATCCAAATTTTTCCTGAT
>CAZNBG010000484.1:0-2774 GCA_964570915.1 uncultured Nitrospira sp.
TTTCAACCTAACCTAGCGTGGTCCTCCATGAAAGCCGGAACGTTAAAAAAAGAACGTGGGGCATGACAGCTAATCTTCACTTTCCCGGAGCGTTTAATATTACGGAATGGTGACGACCGATGCGTGTGAAGCGGAACCGATGTTGCTGAGACCGGGAGGCGATTACTTTGACAACCTGGGAGGCAGTAATTATAATAAACCGATTTTTACAAATGAGCTAGGATTTGCAAAGCCTTATACGCAATTTTTCAATTATTGCTCATATCGATCACGGCAAATCAACCCTCGCTGACCGGTTCCTAGAAGCTACTGGCGCAGTCACTGCTCGAGAGGCAAAAGACCAGATCCTCGATGCCATGGACCTCGAGCGCGAACGTGGCATTACGATCAAAGCCCATGCAGTGGCGATCCGGTATAGGGCGGAGGATGGGATGACGTATGCTTTGCATTTGATCGATACGCCGGGGCATGTCGACTTCACCTATGAGGTCTCCAGGAGCTTGGCGGCTTGTGAAGGAGCGCTGTTGCTGGTCGATGCCACTCAAGGTGTGCAGGCACAGACGATCGCCAATGTGAATTTGGCGATGGCCAACAATCTCGCCATCATTCCGGTTATCAATAAGATCGATCTCGCAAGCGCGGACGTCGAGGGGACAAAGCATTCCATCTCAGAGGTGCTGCAACTTGAGGCCGCCGATGCCATTCCCATCAGTGCAAAGGAAGGTAAGGGCGTACCGGTCGTTTTGGAGGCGATCATTGCGCGCGTTCCTCCGCCCTCGGGTGATCCGCAGGCCCCTTTCAAAGCGCTCATCTTCGACTCCTGGTTCGACAATTACCAGGGTGTGATTGTCTTGATCAGACTCGTCGATGGGTCGATCCGGCCAGGAATGAAGATTAAGGTGATGTCGAACGACCGGACGTTTGAAGTGATGGAAGTCGGCCAGTTTACCCCCAAACGCACGAAAAAGGCCGAGCTGTTGACGGGCGAGGTCGGGTACTTGTGTGCCAATATGAGAGAAGTGGCCGACGTCAAAATCGGTGATACTCTGACGGATGCCGTTACTCCCACCGCCGCACCGTTTCCCGGCTACAAAGAGGTCAAGCCATTGGTGTTTTGCGGCCTCTACTCAACGGATACGGCGAAGTACGAGGATTTGCGGGATGCGCTCGTCAAACTGCGATTGAACGATTCCTCATTCGTCTACGAGCCTGAAACCTCACTGGCGCTCGGCTTTGGGTTTCGCTGCGGGTTCCTGGGCCTGCTGCACATGGAGATCATCCAGGAGCGGTTGGAGCGGGAGTACGGCTTGACGCTGATTACCACGGCTCCTACCGTGGTCTATCACGTGACCACGACGAAGGGTGACAGGTTGGAGATCGATAATCCCGCGGAATTGCCTCCACCCAACAGCATCGCCACATTCGATGAGCCGTTCATCCTGGCGACCGTCATCACGCCTGAGCGGTATATGGGCGCAATTCTCCAACTGTGCCAAGAGAGACGTGGCATTCAGCGGGACATCCACTTTCTCGATCCGACGCGGGTCGTCATCAGCTACGAGCTGCCGCTCAATGAAGTGATTCTCGACTTCTACGATAAGCTCAAGTCGCGCACGCAGGGCTATGCCTCGCTCGACTATGAACTGATTGGGTATCGCGAGTCCGAACTCGTCAAGCTCGATATCTTGTTGAATGGCGAGGCGGTCGATGCTCTGTCCTTCATCACGCACAAGGAGCGCTCTTATCAGCGAGGGCGTCAGCTTGCGGAAAAGATGAAGGAACTGATCCCACGTCAGATGTTTGAAATCGCGATACAAGCGGCGATTGGTAACAAGATTGTTGCGCGCGAAACGATTGGCGCGATGAAAAAGAACGTGACGGCGAAGTGCTACGGGGGCGACATTACGCGCAAGCGGAAATTGCTCGAAAAGCAGAAGGAAGGGAAAAAGCGTATGAAAGCAGTCGGCAGCGTCGAGGTTCCGCAGGAGGCCTTCCTGGCCATCTTGAGAGTCGGAGAAGAATGAGCCTCGAACAGAATCCGAGGAATGTCGAGAAGTTGTCCGGTTCGCCGCGCACGGGAGAGCCGGGTTCGCTGTCCGGAGCCAAGCTTGAGGACAACGCGGGCCGAACGGAGCGTAAGTCCATCGTTCGCGAGTATGCGGAAGCCATCGTCGTGGCCATGCTGCTGGCATTTGCGATCCGGGTGTTCGTCGTACAGGCATTCAAGATTCCCTCGGGATCGATGATCCCCACCTTGCTGATCGGCGACCACATTTTGGTGAGCAAGCTCTCGTATGGTCTTCAGTGGCCGACGGACTGCAAATTGCAATGGAATTTTCCTCCGGTCAATTGTTACACCTCTCAGACGGTGATCACGTTCGGTAAGCCGCAGCGCGGAGATATCATCGTGTTCCGCTTTCCTGAAGATGAAGAGAAAGACTTCATCAAGCGCATTGTGGGGCTGCCTGGCGATAAGGTGCAGCTTCGGAACAAAGTGGTGCTCGTCAACGGTCAACCGCTCGACGACAAGGCCTTTACCCAACGAATCGACCCCGGTATCATCGACAGCGCCATCAACCCCCGTGATAATTTTGGACCGGTCACGGTCCCCGACGGATCCTATTTTGTGATGGGCGACAATCGCGACCAGAGTCTGGACAGCCGGTTCTGGGGGTATGTGCATGAGGAAAAGATCCGAGGCAAGGCGTTCCGAATCTATTGGTCGTGGAATGGTCAGGGAAATTGGACGTAGTGGGTTCGGTGGGAACGTTTCG
>CAZNBG010000485.1:0-2771 GCA_964570915.1 uncultured Nitrospira sp.
ACTCTTGAAACGCAGCTGACCGAATGGTGGAATAGAGCGTCGTGCGTCGCTCGTATCTCGCGTGGAGTCGATGTTGAATGATGAGTTTGGCACAACCCCAATAGGTGCCACTCGAAGCGATCACGTGTTGGTAACAACGCACCGTTCACATCTCTCCGTGGTGTAATCATGGCACACTGGAGCCGGTCTTACAGTCTCCAGCAGAAGATCATCGCAGCGATTGTGATGGTCGGCCTCTTGCCGCTCGCCCTCCTGCTTGCCCTGATCTACGCAGAAGAACGACGTGCCTTGCGTGAGTCGACGGGGACGAATTTCAAGGAAGTGGCTGTCGAGGCCGCCCGTCGGATCGAAATCCACATCACCCGTGGTATGAATGAAGCCCAGCAGCTCGCGACCACGCCTTTTCTCCGCACCGCCGTCTCCGAGGCCAATCGGACGTATGAGGGTAAAGATGCTCAGAGCATTTCGGAAATGATCAGGGATTGGCAACAGCGTTGGGGACAGCGTGATAAGCGAAGCGAGTTCCCGCTCTTCGTCAATCGAATTGTGACCAATTACTTAATCCGATGGCACGAGATTCGAAAGTCTGATTACGTCGGCATTTTGGTTGCTGACGGACAAGGCGCGTTGGTCGTCAGTTCCATTCCCCAGGTGGAATACTCTTATGCAAAGACAGTCTGGTGGCAAGCGGTGGTGAAGGGCGGCAGCCAGCAGCCCTACGTGAGCGAAATTGCCTTTGATCCTGCCTTTGGAACCCATGTGGTCGTCGTGGCGGCACCGATCTTCGACGATCAACGCCGGGTTGTGATCGGAACGGTGGCCATCCTGCTTCGGCGGGACACATTGTTCCAGTCCATCGCCGAGGGGTCGTTTGGTGCGACGGGTCATGCCATGCTATTGGCTTCAGATGGGGGAGTCATCATTTGCCCTGTTCTCGGGCCTGAAGCGCACTTCATCGATGCCGAATTGATCGGCGCACTGAGCGTGACGAAACCCGGATGGGCCGTGGCTGCCGACGACTCGCATGGCAGTAAAAATGCCCTCATTGGGTTCGCGCCGGTACGATTTGCCGATCAACTCGCAATCGGCAGTCTCGGCGGGAAACATTGGAGCACGGTGGTGCGTCAGGATCCGGGGGAAACGTTTGCCCCGTTAGGCGAGCTGATGGCCAAGGTTTTGTCGTTCGGCGCGGTCGTGTTGATGGGGCTTGGAGGAATTGGAGTGTTTGTTGCCCGACGGATTGCGAGGCCCATTCGACTGCTGCAGGAAGGAGTGCAGCAGATAGGGAGCGGCCGTTTGGAGCAGCGATTGGAGTTGAAGACCGGTGATGAAATCGAAGGACTTGCCCAGGCCTTTAATCAGATGGCGCACAATCTCCAACGTTCGTTCGGGCAGCTGGAACAGCGAATGACAGAGGTCCGGCAGCTGGAGGAAAAATATCGCGATCTGATCGAACATGCACCGGAGATGATCTGCCAACTGGATCGAGGCGGTCGGCTGGTTCATGTCAATAAAACCGGGCTCGACAAACTTGGGTATACCCATGACGAGATGAACGGGATGAAGCTCTGGGAGATCGTTCCCAGTGGACGAGAATCGCAAGTGTTGCATTATCTGGAGCGGCTCGTCTCGCAGGGGCAGAGTTCTATGGAAACGGTACTGCTGGCCAAGGATGGCCGGCCGATCGATGTGGAAATTCATGCGACGGCACGCTTCGATCAAGCGCGCGGTGGGCTGGTTCACTCCCGCGCCTTCGTGCGGGATGTGACCGAACGACGCCGTCTAGAGCAGGAATTGCAGCGGTATACCGTCGGGTTGGAGCAGGCGGTTTCCGAACGTACCCGGCAACTGACGGTGTCCCAGGCGCGATACAAAGCGCTGTTCGATTTTGTGGCCGATTCTGTGTTCATGGTAAGTGTCACAGGGTCGGTCGTCGCCGTGAATGAGCGGGAAGCACAAGTGTTGGGCTATGGTGAATCGGAGATCATCGGAAAAAACATTCTCGACATCGTGCCGGACGGATATCACCAGGCTTTCAACGACTGGTTGCGCGATGTGAGCACCGAACAGCGGCAGGTCGCGACCCAGGAAATTACTGTGTACCACGCCGATCGGCATGAGATTCCGGTGGAAATGGACCTGATTCGGGTGGGTGGAACCGAACAAGGGCTTGTCATGGTACAGCTCCGTGATATTACCGATCGGAAAAAGCTCGAGCGGCAGCTCCAGTCGTACCGCGAAGATCTCGAATTGAAAGTAAGAGAGCGAACCAGAGAAATCGAGGAGACCAAGCAGTATCTAGAAAACCTGCTCGAGAATGCCAATGACGTGATCTATACGCTCGATCTGGATCAGCAGTTCACCTATGTCAATAGTAAGG
The DNA here is from genome assembly GCA_964570915.1 of uncultured Nitrospira sp. Taxonomy (GTDB): domain Bacteria; phylum Nitrospirota; class Nitrospiria; order Nitrospirales; family Nitrospiraceae; genus Nitrospira_D. The sequence goes on from CAZNBG010000485.1 coordinate 2,381, forward strand.
TCAATGCCTGGGGGTATCGCAAGGATGATCTGATTGGCCGTCCGTATCTCTCACTTCTTTCGCGGCGCCATCGGGGGCGTCGGCTCAAGAACACATTGGATATCGGCGCCAAGCAGGTGTATGAGGTCGAAGTGGTCACTCGGCTGGGCGAAGCGCGTGCCGTCATGGTCAGTGTCTCCCCCCTGCAAGGAGCCGACGGCGAGATCCTTGGAGTCCTGGGCATCGCGCGGGACATGACGGAGACCAAAAAGCTGGAGCGGCAGATTCGGAATGCGGAAAAATTGGCCTCCATCGGGAAACTCGCGGCGGGTGTGGCCCATGAAATCAACAATCCCCTCGGCGGGATCCTCAACTGTCTCTACAACCTTCGAAAAGGCACTCCATCGCCTGC
>CAZNBG010000486.1:0-2748 GCA_964570915.1 uncultured Nitrospira sp.
CACCGTGAGGTTCGGTTTGATGCGCCAAGAATCCTGGCCATAGAACTCGTACCAGTTCATGCCATACTTCCGCTTTACGGGATCCCCTGCGTTTTGCACCGTCCCACTTTTGTCGTAGTTGTAGTTCCCGATGATGTCCGAGACCATACCCAGCAATCCGATCACGGGATAGTCGTAGGCCGGCGTCGAAGCGGGCTCGTTGAAGCCGCCGTTGGCAGGGTCAAGGTAGCCGCCCCCAGTGTTGGCGAATCCGGTCGGCGACATCCAGTTCGTGGCGCCTTTACCGAGGCTGAAGGAATGTTCGTAGCTGACTCGCGGATTTCGCGCAAAGCCCAGATTTGCTCCAAATTCCAAGGTGTGTCGGCCGTGCGTCCATGAGAAATCGTCGACCAGATTGTTGACCGGTGTTTGCAGGTTATGGCTGTAAACGAAGCCATAGTCGAGACCGTAGAAAACGTTCCATGGCTGATGGGAGTTGCCGACTACACCCGTGCTTTGCCGGGTATATCCCCAATGGAAGGAGTTGACCTTCGTCGAGCTCAGAATCGTCGTGTACCCCACCGCAAAGCCTTTGCTGTGATCACTGGTGGTTTGCTCCGGTACCTGGCCGGGCAGGAAGGGAGCACCGGAGTTACTCAGGTTCTGCATGGCTCCGCGCCAAAACAACGTGTGCTTGCCGTCGGATGTGACATGCCAATCGAGCCTGCCGATCAACACGTTGTTATCGAGACTGATCGGCGCGCGAAAACGATACCCCGAGTAGTTCAGCCCGTCTCCAACCGAGGGGTCATTTGTAGCAAACTGTCCATTGCAGAATGTTTTATCGAAATATCCCTTGTGATTCTGCAGATCAAGAACCGAAGGGTTGATGCCTCGGTGCAGAGGATCCAGATTCACGAGGTCATTGGGCCGAATCGTAGTAACGCCACCCGTAACGTCCACATATTCGATAAGCCCCTGACACAGGGTCGGTGTCGGGATCGTTCGTACCGTGCTTTGTTCCTCTCGCTGCCGGGTTCCCTCATAATTCAAGAAGAAGAATAGACGGTCCTTCTTCAGAGGGCCGCCCACCGACCCTCCAAAGATGTTGCGGATGAGCTTGTTCGGCACATTGGGCTGGCCGCTGCGGATTTCCGCACCTTTTACGAAGTAGTCGTTCGCGCTGGTGCCCGTGTTGCGGTTGTATTCATAAAGAGAGCCGTGAAAGTTGTTGGTGCCGCTTTTCGTCACTAGCGAGACTTGAGCTCCCGACCCCGTTCCCTGGTCGGCGTTGTAGTTCGATGTTGTCACCCGAAACTCCTGCACGGAGTCCAGCGTGGTCGGCAGTACGGAGGTGAAAGCATACCCAGTGGATTGATCATTCACGTCTACGCCATCGAGAGTGATGTTGCTTTGATCGCTGCGTGCGCCATTGACGGAGCCATTCCGCGTGTCCTGGTCCTTGTCGATGTCCGGACGATTGCCCGTGTACGCTACGCCCGCTTGCAGGCTTAGAAGATCAGGAACGTTTCGACCTTCAAGAGGGATCTGTCTTACTTGAGTCTCTCCGAATGAGTTTCCAATCGATGCGTCCACCAGATTCAACGCGGGTGCTTCACTGCTTACACTCACGCTTTCAGAGGCCTGCCCGATCCTGAGCTGGACGTTCGTGGTGGCTGGTGTGTTGACCAGCAACTGCAAAGCGGTTTGTTCATAGTGCGCGAACCCGGCAGCGGTTACGGTGAGCGTGTAGGTCCCTGGCGACACCGAGAGAAAACGGAACTCGCCCGATTCCCCAGTAGTTTCCGAGCGCTCGGTCTTCGATGCTGCATCTTCAATCACGACGGTGGCGCCCACGATCGGCCGGCCGCTGGGATCGGTCACAGTTCCCCTGAGAGAACTGGTGGATGCCTGCGGGAAAACGGACGTGGTACAGACTAGGAACACCACGAGCAGACAGAGACAGAATCGGAGACGGTTCATAGGGCCTCGTCCGGACTCTTTGCTTCTGGTCGTGCCGCAAAATCCGGAGCTTATTTTTGGCTCACTAGGCTACTCCGGCTGCTGCTCCAAAACTTGTCTCAGAGTGACAAGCCAGCATCGTTTGCCATCCAAAGAGTTACCTCCGCTCTCGGGTCTCAAGAACGGATTGATCGACTCATACCTCCAATGCAAATCTGTTTGAGTCCGCGAAGTCCCGAGAAAGACCGCCGGTCACGGTCGAGCCCAACCTGAACTTGGAGCTAAGAAATTAAAGATCACTACTCTCCGAATTTGGATGATAATGAGCGCGCCATAGTGAATGCGTGCTCGTCCGAAGCCATCCGGATGCACCGCGGAAGATTTCAGTCCTTATATCGAGCAGTCAGTCACAGGCTGCCAACCATGGCCAACGAAAAAGACTCAGAAGAGCGCCAGCTGCGTGAGTCGCGGCGAAGCACTCGTGTTCGCATGAAGGTGATGGTTGAGGCCCGAGGCCTGCGTGAGCCCCTGATTTGCGAGGGGGAAACTGTCGTTGTGAACCGGCATGGCGGGTTGCTGTTGACTTCCATCACCCTGCGGGTGGGAATGCGAATCGAGATTCACGTTCTTCTCACGGACAAGCGTGCTCAGGCCGATGTCGTTTATGTCGATCCGGACCAGCCTCGTCTCTGCGGCATCGGACCCCTGATTCCCGAAGAACATTGGGGCCTGTTCTTTCCCCCCGGCCGTTTGACCCGAACCCCGACCGCTTTCCAAGCACCCTCGCTCCCCGTTGGTTGCAGGCGT
>CAZNBG010000487.1:0-2739 GCA_964570915.1 uncultured Nitrospira sp.
GGGGATGGGATTCAGCTCCAAGCGTTTCGAAATCGCGAGGGTCACCGGCGCCATCAGCAGAACGGTGGTGACGTTATCGAGCATGGCGGACAATGCAGCCGTCAAGATGGCCAACAACACCAGGAGACGGAACGGCTTGGCATCAGCCCGCTGGGCTGCCCAAATAGCCAAGACCTCGAAGAGTCCCGTCTCACGCACAATATTGATAATCACCATCATGCCGATCAGAAGAAACACCACGTTGTAATCCACCCCGAATTCATGGGAATAAAACGCCTCTTCTTGCGACACTACCCCGAGTCCAATCATCACCGCCGCGCCGAACAACGCCACAATCGTCTTGTGGAGTCGCTCGGTCATGATGAGCAGGTAACACACACCGAAAATGAGAAGGGCTAGCGCGAGAGAAGACATTCAACTCCTCGTGACGGCTGAAATCTGAACACGTCAAAATCAGGGCATTATCGAGGGACACTGGCGACAATGCAATCAGAGTCGCTTTTCCGGCTGGTCACCCGACGCCGCCGAGAACATTTTCTCCTTCCTAATCCAGCACACACCCATTAGGATAGGGCGATGCCGCTTCCAATGACCTTTCAACAAGACGATCTCGATCGCCTCATCGAGGGTACACATTGGGCCCCCCGCAGTATCCTGGGTCCGCATGCCGTGACGATCGACGGCCGCCCTTATGTCGTCATCCGCGCCTGGCTCCCGGACGTTCAGGAGGTGGAGGCGGTATCGGACTCCACTGTGTGGCGCATGACTCGTATCCATGAAGCCGGACTGTTTGAGGCGCTTCTTCCGGGTGAAAGCCAAGCGCCGTCATACCGGCTCCGTATCGCATACCGTGACGGCGGCACCGCTGACACTCACGATCCCTATGCCGTTCCCCCGCTGTTGACGGATTTTGAGCTGCACCTGTTTTCCAATGGAACGCTGTATAGGGCTTACGAAAACCTCGGTGCCCATGTCCGCACTGTCGACGGCGTCCGTGGGGTTCACTTTGTGGTGTGGGCTCCCAATGCCGCGCGTGTGAGCGTCGTCGGCGACTTCAACGGATGGAATGGCCTCTGCCACCCCATGTCGGGTCGGGGGGCCACCGGACTCTGGGAGCTCTTCATTCCTGATCTTCCGGAGGGCACCATCTACAAGTACGAAATCCGATCAAAACAGCATGACATGTTGTTGCTCAAAGCCGATCCGTATGCCTTTGCCGGTGAACTCCGTCCACGAACAGCTTCGGTGGTCCATGACTTGACCACCTACACTTGGCACGACGACGCATGGATGGCCGCTCGCTCGACATGGGATCCGCTGGCATCCCCCCTCTCCATCTATGAAGTTCATTTGGGATCCTGGATGCGCATACCGGAAGAGAACAGTCGGTGGTTGACCTATCGAGAACTCGCGGACCGGCTGATCCCTTACGCCCAGGATCTCGGCTACACGCACCTCGAGCTCATGCCGGTGACGGAACACCCGTTCGATGGATCATGGGGCTATCAAGCGACCGGTTACTTTGCCGCCACCAGTCGGTACGGTGATCCGGAGGGGTTCATGGCATTCGTGGATGCCGCGCATCAGGCCGGCCTCGGCGTGATCATGGACTGGGCGCCGGCGCACTTTCCGGACGATCCACATGGATTGGCGCTGTTTGACGGTACACATCTCTATGACCATGCCGATCCGCGTCTCGGCTACCATCCCGATTGGCATAGTCGTATTTTCAATTACGATCGCGTCGAAGTACGCGCCTTCCTCCTCAACAGCGCGCTCTTCTGGCTGGACAAGTATCACATCGACGGGCTGCGCGTAGACGCGGTCGCGTCAATGCTCTATCTCGACTATGGACGGAAGGCAGGCGAATGGATTCCGAATGAATTCGGCGGCAACGAAAATCTCGGCGCCGTCTCGCTCTTGAAAGAACTGAATGTGCTGATCCACCGAGATTTTCCAGGGGCCATCACCATCGCGGAGGAATCCACGGCGTGGCCCGGTGTGTCTCGGCCGACCTACACGGGAGGGCTCGGCTTTACCTTCAAGTGGAACATGGGTTGGATGCACGACATGTTGACGTTTTTTCAGTACGACCCGATCTACCGCCGGTTCCATCAGAACCAAATTACCTTCGGTCTCCTCTACGCCTTCAGTGAGAACTTCATCCTTGCCTTGTCTCATGACGAAGTGGTCCATGGCAAGCGCACGTTGCTCGACAAAATGCCTGGCGATGCGTGGCAACGGTTTGCGAATCTGCGGCTGCTCTATGGATATATGTACACCCATCCCGGCAAGAAAATGCTGTTCATGGGCGGAGAGTTCGGCCAGTGGCACGAATGGAATCATGATACCAGTTTGGATTGGCACCTCTGTAACTATGAGCCGCATCGCGGCCTGCAACGTTTGATCCGTGACTTAAACCGAATCTACCGCGAAGAACCGGCGCTGCACGAAGTTGACTTCGACTGGAACGGATTTCAGTGGATCGATTTCAGCGACGCTGACAATTCCGTCATCGCCTATCTTCGAAAAGCACAAACCACGCAAGCGGCCGTCATCTGCCTATGCAACTTCACGCCGGTACCTCGTCACGGGTATCGAATCGGAGTCCCTGAACCCGGTTGGTATCGGGAACTGCTCAACACCAACGGCGTCGCCTATGGCGGCAGCAATATCGGAAACGACGGCGGTGTTCACGCGGCCGCAACCCCCAGCCATGGTTTTCCGGACTCACTGACG
>CAZNBG010000488.1:0-2737 GCA_964570915.1 uncultured Nitrospira sp.
GTCTGGTCCTCGAAGAAGGAGTCGAACTCGGAGTATCGCAATCCAGCGAGATCCTCCAGGCCGACCGTGACGCCATGGCGGGACCGTTTCCCAAGGACTTTGCTCTGACCACGGACTTTTCACTCTGGCATCGCAACAGCATGTCTCCAGCGGTCAGAGGCTTCGTTGCGGCGCTGACCGGGCCGGCCGGCCGCGAAAGACTCGCCGAGGACGGAGTAAGTGCGGAGGTGCTCAAATGAAGCCTCAGGAGCGTATCGATTATTCGCCGATCAACGACCGTCCGCCGCTCAAGTTGCCAGACGGGGCGCGCCTGGCGATTTGGGTGATCGTTAACGTCGAGGAATGGGACATCCAGCAAACGATGCCACGCTCGGTGCTCCCGCCGCCCGCGGGCAGCTCAGCGCTGCCCGACATCCCGAACTGGGCTTGGCACGAATATGGAAACTGCGTCGGCTTCTGGCGGATGCTCGAGGTGCTTGACCGTTTCGAGATTCGCGCTGTGCTGGCCGTCAATGGCCGCGCGGTCCACACTTACGCTCCGATTGCGCGTGCGGCAAGAGAGCGCAAGTGGGAGTTCATGGGCCACGGCTTCACGCAGCAAAATATGCAGAAGGTCGACAACGAGAGCGAGGTCATCGCTAAAACGACGAAGGCGCTTGCGGAGGCGGCCGGCGGCAAACGGCCGCTCGGCTGGCTCGGACCGGGCCTCACCGAGACCTGGGAGACGCCCGACCTGCTCATAGAGCACGGCTACCAATATGTGGCCGACTGGGTGCTCGACGACCAGCCCGTGGTGCTAAAGACGCGCACCAAGCCGCTCGTCAGTATCCCTTATACGCAGGAGATCAACGACGTCCCGATGATGCTGATCCAGCACCACCCTGCGAGTGAGTACTTCCAGCGCGCGACGGATCAGTTCGAACAGCTTTACCACGATGCCGAGGGGTCAGCGCGCGTCATGGCGCTCGTGTTGCATCCCTACATCATGGGGACGCCGCATCGGCTGAAGTATTTGCGCATGGTTTTCGAGCGTATCCGCGAGCAGTCCGATGTCCTTTTCTGGACCGGCGAGCAGATCCTTGAGTGGTATCTCAAGGAGCGGCCCCTTTTGTGAAAGAAATCGTGAGCAAGGTCGAGAACCAGGCGCCCCAGCGCAATTTCGCCTTGGCGATGTTCACCATTTTACTCGCCGCCTATGCGATCAATGCGATGGATCGCCAGCTTTTCCCTCTTCTTGTCTCTGACGTGCGCCGGGAATACGGCTTCTCACTGTCCAGGTCAGGGCTGATGTCGACGATCTTCACATTCGGGATGGCGCTGGCAGGTTTGCCCACGGGCTATCTGCTCGCGCGCTTCACGCGAAAAACCACAATGCAGATCGGCATCGTTATCTTCTCGGCCGGCACCGTCCTGACTGTGTTCTCGCGAGGCTTTCCGGACATGCTCTTCTATCGCGCCAGTACCGGCATCGGCGAAGCTATGCAGCTTACGGCTTTACTTGCCGTCGCGAGTGGATATTTCACACGCCGCCGCGGCGCTGCTGCTGGGTCGATCAACTTTGCTTACGGAGTGGGCGCGTCGATTGGCCCCGTGCTCGCCGGCGTCCTGCTCAACCTATGGAAAACCTGGCGAGCGCCTATGGTCATATTCGGGCTTCTTGGCTTCGTGGCGATAGGCGTGATCGCTCTGACCATCCGGCCGTGGCTGACCGAATTGAATGGCGGAATGGAGCGTCGAAACGACGCCGGCGGCGCACTCACGATGCTGAATCGGAACAGCGTGATCCTCACCTTGATGAGCCTGATCGGCGGGATGGTGATCTATGGATATCTCGGCATGTATCCAACGTATCTCCGCGAACAGCTCGCCTACGCGCCGGGCGCCGCCGGGACGGTGATGAGCATGTTCGGACTCGGGGCTCTGGCCTCCATAGGCGGCGGCTGGCTGGGAGATCGTTTTTCTCCGCGCATTGTCATGGGCGGCACTTTCCTGATTACCGCGGTGCTTGGCTATCTGCTGTTCCACGAGGCTCGATCGATTGGGACGCAAGCTGGGTTGTCATTTGCCTGGGGCGTGGTAGTCGCCGGCGTTATGTATGTCAATCTCGCCGGCTACCAGGTAAAGGCTGTGACGGGCGATTTGACGAGCAGCGCCTCTGGGATGTTCGTCACGAGCTTTTACAGCTCGGCAGCCATCGCAGGTTATTCCATTGGGTGGCTCGCGAGCCATGTGGGTTGGACGATGGCTGGACTCATCCAGATTTCTTTGCTGTCGATCCTTGGTGCAATCTTAGCCGTCTTTATCCAGACCGACCGCATAGCTCTGCCCCAGGCGGCCGCCGCTCCCACGCGAGCCTAGATTTGGAGGGCATTCCCCCGCTGGGACATCTTCCCGAACCGTGGTTCCGGGCCACGATGGCAGTGCCATAATGGCCGCCTTGACTTTGGGCCCGTCTCAGCCTACTCTCGCTCATGGCGAAAGAAAGAAAAGGAGGGCTTATGAACTGGAGCGCTCTTAAAGGACATTGGAGCGGGCGAAGGCACGTGTGGCTGCTGCTTGGGATGCTGTCGGCAGCAATTCCCTTAGCGGCGGGTACGGCCCAAATCTACGTCGCCAACAGAGGCGGGACCACCATTGATGTGATCGACGCTGCGACGAACAAGGTCGTGCAAACCATCGGCAACATCGAATCGCCCGAGGTGGTGCGATTCTCTCGCGACGGCCGCCAGCTCTATAT
>CAZNBG010000489.1:0-2732 GCA_964570915.1 uncultured Nitrospira sp.
ATGGGTTAATTCGGGTCCCCGGTGGAGGGTCACGCATGCCCTTGTCATCCGACACGTTGAGAAAGCGGGAACACGTGCTTCGCATGCAGGGAACCTCGCTGTTTCGGCTAGCCATCCGACGGGTCGAAGAGGCCATACTGGATATCCTGAAGGAATTCGGCATCGGTTTGGGAGACCTAAAGCAGGTGGTGCTCCACCAAGCGAACGGCCGAATTCTAGCCCAACTCGCTGATCGCTTGGGCATTGAGCCGGACCGACTCGCGTCGGTCATCGAACACTGTGGCAATACGTCCTCCGCGTCTCTTCCGATCACGCTCGATCAGGCAGTCCGCAGTGAAAAACTTTCGCCTGGGGATTTGGTGCTGCTGGGCAGCTTCGGCGGCGGGCTGACATGGGCAACCGGTCTTGTTCGGTGGTAAGGGTCTCCTGCAGGTTGTGCGATTCTTTCAAACGGAAGGTCCTACACTCATACCCTGCTTGCTTCGGCTACGTGAGCAGGCCCGCGCGCTTTGGGGCTGAGCGGTAGGCGAACGACGAATCGACTGCCTTGCGGGTAATGTGCTTCTACCCATACTTGTCCTCCATGTCCTTCCACAATATGTTTCACAATGGCGAGCCCAAGCCCCGTTCCTCCCAGCTCCCGGGATCGGGCTTTGTCAACACGATAAAAACGTTCGAAGACGCGGGGACGGTCCTGTTCGGGGATCCCGATTCCGGTATCCGCGACGCTCAGCTCAATTGTCTTCGCCGGATGGTCAGTCCCGAACGAAGAAATGAGCTTGGCACCGACTGTGATGGTCCCGCCTGCCGGCGTGTACTTGATCGCGTTATCGAGCAGATTGGTTAAGACTTGCACGAGCCGGCCTTCGTCACCCGCTACGGAGGGGAGCGATGGATCGATCACGGTGACGAGCCGGTGCCGATTCTTGTCGGCGATCGGTTTCATGATCGACAGTGTCCGGTCGACGATGGTGCGCAACTCAAGGGGCTCCGCTTTCAACAGGACGCGGCCTGATTCGATTTTCGACAACTCAAGCAGATCTTCGATGATCAGGTTGAGACGATCGCTTTGCCTGAGGATGATTTCCAAGAATTTTGCGGCGACGGGGGGGTCCTCTTTGGCGCCGTCGAGAAGCGCTTCAACGTAGCCTTTGATGGACGTGAGCGGAGTCCGAAGTTCATGGGAGACATTCGCGACAAAGTCCTTCCGTATTTTTTCCAGGCGCCGCAGTTCGGTGATGTCGTGGAAGACCAAGACGATGCAGGCTTCGTTTTCCCGTTCCCCTCCTGCCGGGGACGCTTCGATCTGGAGATACCGTCCGCTGAGCGGCAGCATGATTTCGTCCTCGTGGGGTGCACGAGATTGGAGAATAGCCGTCACCAGGTCATTGAGTTGTTGATGGCGGAAGAGCTCCGCGCATGGGCGTCCCCGGGCCTCCACCCGTGAGATGCCGAACATGCGTTCGAGTGCCGGGTTGATTTGTAAGACCTGGCCGCGGTAATCCAGAACCATGACGCCCTCGACCATCGAGGTGAGCACGGCAAGCAGTTGAGCACGATCTTCCGAGAGTTCGTCGATCTTGGCGTGCAGTTGCTCCGCCACGTGATTGAGTGTCGTGGCCAAAAGACCGACCTCGTCCTGTGTGGAGGTTCTGATGGGAAGGGCCCGGCTACCGGAGCTCAAATACTGGGCTGCCGCCGCAATGTCCGAGAGAGGCCTGCTGATACTGTGGGCCAGCCAGATACTTAACGTGAGGGCGACGAGGAACGTGACGCCGAAAGCCAGGAAGAGCTCTTGTCGTAGTTCCGAAAGCTCGCGGTCCAATATCACCATGGGAAGGCTCACGCGCACGACGATCGGCGAGGTGTGCTGGGGTTTACGCAGCAGGATGGCGCGATACATCGTTCGCTCGCCGGTGGTATGACTCATGCGGATGTCCTGCCCCTGTCCTGTGGAAAGCGCTTGTTGGACCTCAGGTCGAGACCGATGATTCTCCAGGGTGGAGAGGTCGATATCCCGCACGGCGCTATCAGCAAGGACCGTTCCATCTACAGCAATCAACGTCACGCGAGCGGACGCGCGATTGCCGAGGTCTCGAACCGTTTCTTGCAGGTACGATGATGACGAAGGTGGAGAGTCTGAAGGGAACAACGGCTGGACCGCGTACTCAACGAGCTGGGTTTTCGTTTCCAGCACCTCGCTCAGTTCGACGAGAGCCTGTCGCTCGAAGAATTGACCCAGCATCACGCCGGCGAGTAAGAGGCCGCAGATCACCGCCGCGAGCGTGCCGATCATCACTTTCCATCGAATCGACCAAGTCATCCTGATCCGTCGAAATCTTTTAGTTTGTATCCGAGTGACTTGACGGAAACAATGGCTTCTTCGAGGAGTGGGAGTTTTTGCTTCAGTCGGCGGATATGGACGTCGACGGTTCTGGTCGTACCGTAGTAGTCGTAACCCCACACGGCATTGAGCAGCACCTCGCGGGTGAGTACGCGGCCGCGATGCCGAAGCAGGTGCTCCAGCAGGCCGAATTCTTTTGCGGTCAAAGGGATCTCATGCTTCCCAAGGCTGACCTCATGGCGGGACAAATTCATCGTGAGCGTATCATAGCGGTACAGATCCGGCCCGGTCACAGGCGAGCGTTCAACTCGACGCAGAAGGGCTTTGACCCGGGCAACGAGCCCTTTGGGGCTGAACGGCGTGGTGACGTAAACATCGGGGCCTAACC
>CAZNBG010000490.1:0-2729 GCA_964570915.1 uncultured Nitrospira sp.
GTGCCTGTGCGGCGGATTCAGCCCGGGGGGGTCCCTCCATGTGTGGTCCAGCTCAAGTCGGTAGGGGTGATCCGTGTTCATAGGGACCGGAGGATGAATGCCCGAAGTTGGCGACAGCAGGCGTGACACGGCCTCGGGGCTGGTCGCGTCGCTACAAAGTACGCGGTGACCCTTTGGTCCGCCTAGGAGCCATAGGTCGTTGGGTCTTGTGACGGGGTGATCAGGTACGGGAGGGACGAGGTTGGCACGATCGTCGTCACCGGGGTCGGAAAGGAAGTCGTCAATCTCGCGATCGTCGAAGCCTGTCAGGGCGAGGTCGAAGTCCAAACCCTTGAGGTCAGCGAGCTCCTGCGCAAGCAGTTCGTCATTCCACTCGGCCCAAGATACGGAGCGGTTTACCATCAAACGGAAAGCTTTGACCTGCGCCTCGGTCCATTCGTCGCATAAGATCCCGGGCACTTCAGTGATGCCCAGTTTGCGGGCGGCTTTCAGGCGAAGATGACCATCGACGACGGTGCCATCACTGCGGGCCAAAACTGGACACTTAAAGCCATATTCGCGGATGCTCGCGCACATGCGGTCGACAGCCGCGTCGTTCTTCCGCGGATTCCTGGCGTAGAAAACTAGACGGTCGAGCGACCAGATTTGGATTTCCGTCTGCGGTGGTGAACTGGTCATCGTGGCAACGTCCCCTTCTGCATCGTTGCCCTTGATAGCAGTTGGGACTTTCATTCGTCAACAGACAAACGACAATCTCCTGACTCACAGCGTTCCGGTATCAGCGCCTGCCGCGCGGTCCGGATTCATGCTGGTCTGAAGTTGGGCCGGTGGGCAATATCCTTATAGGGAAAGTGATTGTTGTCGTCTCCAGCGGACAACGGTACGTGAGGACGGTGCCCACACTACCCGTGTCTTCGATTCTGTTGAAAGTGAAGACCTAATCGTGGGCAGGGTCAAAATCCACTCGGTGCCCATGGCTGCCCATGCATCAAATGAAGCTCGGACTCCACTTGGACTCCGGTGAGTAGGTGTTTGACGGGAAGGGAGCGGTAAGTGTTTGAAACGTTTTGGTGGACCTGGTGAGATTCGAACTCACGACCTCTTCCATGCCATGGAAGCGCGCTCCCAACTGCGCCACAGGCCCACGAGGTGAGTATTTCTAATGTATCACAGGGGCTGCTTCGTCCCCCGGATCGCCTCGGCGATTTCCGCGGCGCGCGCTCGAGCCGTATGCATATAGGTCTCGTTGTTCGCGATACGATCGAGCATCGGCAGAAACTGATCCAATCCCACGAGACGCTTCCGCTCTATGGCATAGCTCAACAGGCGGATCGCCTTATCGACACCGAGCTTGTCGTATTTCGCGGCGCGCTCGAGATCGATACGGTGCGCCGCCGACTCCGCCATGCGTTCGAACCAATCGAGTAACGCCTGTGCCGGCAACTCCTCGGAATAGTTGAATTTCACTTCCGTTTTTTCCGCGCCGCTCTCATAGCGGAACGTCTTCGCGCCCATGAACGCGACCTTTAGTCCCGACTCCAGCGGATGCTTGAAGTAGTCCAGTTTCTCCGTCAGCCCGAAAACTTCCTGCGTCTCGGCTTCGGTCAGATGAAACTTCAGCGGCAGATCGTCGTCCACCCGATCGCGATACTCGGCATTACCGGTCTTATCGAGCTTGATCTCAACAAATTCCGGCGAGCTTCCAGGAAAAGACTTGGAGTAAATCAAACGAGGCCCATCGGCGGCCGCGAGCGACCCCGCGCAGAACAGCATCCATATCCACTTCATCTTCATGCGCCTATCTCAAACGGCGGCTTGTCGCCTCACGGGTGGCATGGCAGATCGCGACGGCCAACGCATCCGACGCATCTTCCGATTCGATCGGCTCCGCCAACCGCAAAAGCGTCCGCACCATCATTTGAACTTGCCCCTTCTCCGCCCGTCCATACCCCACGACGCTGGTCTTCACTTCCAGCGGCGAATATTCCGCGAACCCCATGCCCGCTTCCGCCACCGCAACCAGGGCCACTCCCCGAACGTGCGCCAGCTTCAGCGCCGTCTTCACATTTGCCGAATAAAAGACCCCTTCCACCGCTGCGAACTCGGGCGCATGCTCTTGAATCAGCCTGCGGAGCCCGGCCGCGATTTCCAACAGCCGCCGCTCGAACGGCGATTTCACATCCGTCCGAATGACCCCGGCGGCGATCATCCGATGATCCAGCCCGTCGCTCTCGATAATGCCGTACCCGGTCCGTTCCGATCCGCAATCGATCCCGATTACCCGCACGTTACTGCCCCAGCCCCCCCAACTCCTTCTCGTCGATGTCGAAGTTGGAGTACACGTTCTGCACGTCGTCGTGATCTTCGAGCGCCTCACTGAGCTTCAACATGCCGCTGGCGCTCTTGCCTTCGAGCTTGATCAGATTCTTCGGAACCATCGCGATACTGGCGTCTTCATGCGTGAGGCCATTGCCCTCCAACGCTTTGATCACCGCTTCATGAGCCTCGGGCGGCGACAGCACTTCCCACCGCTCGCCATCGGGCCGCAGATCTTCCGCTCCGGCGTCGAGCACAATTCCCATAAGCTGATCTTCCGACGTTTTTTCGCCGGGCACATAAATCTGGCTCTTTCGCTCGAACATCCAGGCGACGCTTCCCTGCTCGCCCATTTTCCCTCCGTTCTTCGAAAACAGTTGGCGGATTTCCCTCACCTTCCGGTTGCGATTTTT
>CAZNBG010000491.1:0-2726 GCA_964570915.1 uncultured Nitrospira sp.
TTCCTGCCTTTTGCGTCGGTGATCGACCTGATTCTCAACGAGGGCAGCCGATCGCGGCGCGAGGGCGGGCGAAGAATTCCTCCGCAAGAATCACATCTTTATTCCACCCCATGACTCGAACGGCTTGACAATCGGAAGCGTTCGGGTATTGTTAGCCTAAGATGTTTGGGTGACCCGGAGGTTACCCAAGTTAGTTGCTTCCTGAAGTGAATTTCCCTCGACCATGCTACGTGATTTGGGGTTCACCTCCTGAATTTGTGAGGCTCTTCGTAGCAAGTCCTGATGACAAGTTTTCACGGTCTTATTCTTTCCCGACATAGAATTACGACTTTTTCCGTCAGGCCAAGTTGCGGGTTTTCTCACCGGAGGGGGACCGAGTAATTCACCTCCCAGTCGGGAGATGGCCAGATGGGGTGGACAATGCCTATGCGGAAAGTCTTCGCAAAGATTTGGATTGCAGCCGTTGTTTTGTCACTAATGCTGATGTGGCTCGGACCACATCAGCAGGCCGCGCCGCAACGAGAATTGTTGTCAGGGTGGATGCAGGTGATCTGGGGGGATGGGGCCCCGGGCTCCGACGCTCCTCCCAAGAACGAATTGGTGTTGATCGACGATCATGGTGGATGGACTCGTCTCGAAATCGATCCACTCGTGACCGAGCCCTTCGGAGGGCCGCTAGGGCTTAATCGCAAGCGCGTTGCGATCGCGGGATGGCGGACACCGGGGTTGCCTGGGGCGCTCGCCCAGAAGCAGAAATTCCTGGTCGAGTCGATCCAAACCGAAGATCAGAACATAGAATCTGTGGCAGCGGGTGTGCGTCCAACTGTTGCGGGTCCTCAGCGGTGGGTGACTATATTGTCCCGCTTCGCAGATGCCGCCAACGTCAGTCCCAGAGACGTTTCATACTTCAACTCGCTGATGGGGTCGCAGTATCCGGGAATGGACCATTACTGGAGAGAACTGTCCTTCGACACAATCAATCTGGTCGGCAGCACCGTCGTCGGCTGGTACAACCTGCCCCAGCCCAGGTCATATTACATTTACGACATGAATGGCGACGGGATCGTGGATGTCGACTTTTCCAGATTAGTCAATGATGCCACGGGCGTTGCGGATGCGGACGTGTTCTTCCCGAGTTTTGTGGGAATTAACCTGGCATTCAATGAAGATCTCGATGGCTACTCATATGGAGGGAGTTGGAATCTAAACCGGGATGGACAGACAAAAACTTACGGTGTCACGTGGCTACCGACATGGGGTTATGGAAACCAGGCCAGTATGGCGCACGAGATGGGGCATGGCTTCGGGTTTGATCACTCGTCGGGCCCATATGGCAACACCTATGACTCTCGTTGGGAGATGATGAGTAATACCTTCGGCAACTGTCCTCCCTATGATACCAACTTCAGCTGTGTCGGGGTGCATGCGATCTCCTACCACAAGGATTTGGTCGGCTGGATTCCTGCAGCTCGCAAATATGTTCCCGCTCAGGGAAGCAGCCAGACCATCACGATCGAGCGTTTGGAGCAGCCGCCCCTCGTTACCGGCGATTACCTTATGGCACAGATCCCGATCGGGGGATCGTCTACCCAGTTCTACACCGTGGAAGCAAGACGTTTCATTGGCTATGACGCCACGCTGCCAGGACAAGCGATCATTATCCACAAAGTGAATACCCTACTGAGCGATCGCCAGGCCCAGGTTGTAGATCCGGACGGAAATGGCAATCCGAATGACGCGGGCGCCATGTGGATCGCGGGAGAGACCTTCAGCGACTCGGGGAATGGAGTCGTCGTCGCCGTGAATTCTGCCGGCGCGAGCAGCTACAGCGTGACAATCCAGCTAAACGCGCCCAATTGCACCTACTCGATTGCCCCAACCAACGCGCCCTACGGAGCGAGCGGAGGGTCCGGGACAGTGAATGTGACGTCGGGCGCAGGGTGCAACTGGACGGCGACCAGCAATGCGGGTTGGATCAATGTCACCTCTGGCGGCAGCGGGAGCGGCATCGGAACGGTCAACTATTCCGTGGGCGCCAATGCTGGCGCAGCCCGATCCGGCACGATGACCATCGCCGGGAGAACATTCACAGTCAATCAGGATGCCGCCTGCAGTCCAACGCTCGCCCCACCGAACCAAACCTTTTCCGCGGGCGGCGGCGCGGACAGTGTGAGTGTGAACATCGGGGCCGGCTGTAACTGGACGGCGACCAGCAAT
Organism: uncultured Nitrospira sp.; assembly: GCA_964570915.1. Taxonomy (GTDB): domain Bacteria; phylum Nitrospirota; class Nitrospiria; order Nitrospirales; family Nitrospiraceae; genus Nitrospira_D. The sequence continues at coordinate 2,218 of CAZNBG010000491.1, forward strand.
GCGGATTGGATCTCGATCACTGGAGGCAATAACGGCACAGGAAGCGGAACCGTCAACTACTCAGTGACGGCCAATGCGGACGTAGCTCGCGTGGGAACGATCTCCATCGGTACCCAGAGCTTCACCATCGCGCAAGCCGGGACTGGTGGAACCGGCGGATCTTGTGCGGCTACAGCTGCGGCTCAAGGAATGTCTGATGCCACCGACACGCTGAGTTTGTTGTATCGGTTCCGTGATCAAGTACTGGCGCGAACCGCTCGAGGCCAGCAATATACGCGCACGTTCTATCAGTCCTCGCCGGAGGTGGTGCGCATCATGCTTACCAATGCCTCTCTCCTTTCGCGGACACAGGGCCTGTTGCAAAACTTTAAGCCGGCAATTGCAGCCATCGTAAACCAAGGGAAAGCGCCGGCTCACCTGAGCGACCTGAAGCAGATTAATGATTTGATCAGATCATTCACGACTGTAGGCAGCGCCGGACTGCAGAACGCCATCGAGCCGCTGAGGCG
>CAZNBG010000492.1:0-2680 GCA_964570915.1 uncultured Nitrospira sp.
GATAACGCTTCCGCATCCGTCGCATAGGTGTACTCGATCCGGCCCTGATCATGGTAGAGACTATGCTCCGGTCCGACAGCGGCATAATCCAGACCGGCCGAGACCGAATGCGTCAAATTGATCTGTCCGTTTTCGTCCTGAAGCAGGTAGGTCATGGTGCCTTGCAAGACCCCCGGCTTGCCGCCGGAGAACCGCGCGGCGTGCTTCCCGCTTTCGATCCCGAGCCCCCCGGCTTCCACCCCGATCATCTTGACCTTGGGGTCGCGGAGGAACGCATGGAAAAGACCGATCGAATTGCTTCCCCCTCCTACACAGGCCACGAGGTAGTCCGGCAAACGCTTTTCAATCGAAAGAATCTGCTTCCGCGCTTCCCGCCCGATGATCGCCTGAAAATCGCGGATCATCATGGGATAGGGATGCGATCCCAGGACCGAACCCAGGACATAGTGCGTGGTCCGCACGTTGGTTGTCCAATCTCGCATGGCCTCGCTGATGGCATCCTTGAGGGTGCGGCTGCCGGCATCGACACCGGTCACGGTCGCACCCAAGAGACGCATGCGGAAGACGTTCAGCGCCTGCCGTTGCATATCTTCCGTACCCATGTAGATTTCGCACTGCAATCCGAACATGGACGCCGCTGTCGCAGTCGCGACGCCGTGCTGACCGGCCCCGGTTTCGGCGATGATCCGTCGCTTTTTCATGCGTAGGGCCAGCAGGACTTGGCCGATCGCATTATTGATCTTGTGTGCACCGGTATGGCACAGGTCTTCCCGTTTCAGATAGATCTTGGCTCCGCCCAATTTTTTGGTCAGCCGATCGGCACGATAGAGACTGGTAGGCCGTCCGACGTACTGCTTGAGGTAATAGGCAAGGTCGGCCTGAAATTGGCGGTCCTTTCTCGCTTTGGCATACTCGTCTTCCAACTCTAAGAGCGCCGGCATGAGGGTTTCGGGCACATACCGGCCACCATACGACCCGAATCGGCCATGGCTGTCTGGAAGCATCGGCATTCGATCAAACCCTCCTCAATGGCAGGCTGTTGAAAAAGTCCACCAGCTTTGTTCTCGCGTCGCTCAGAGACTCAACATACGGAGCAGAGTATGCCTCGCCTCTTCGCTCGCTGCGGCCTCGCTGGCCGGCCTTTTTGAACACCCTGCTCGGAGTATAGCCACGGCGATCAGACCGGCACAAGTCTGGCCGCTTCAATAAAAGCCTTAAGCTTATGGTGGTCCTTCTTGCCAGGACTCTTTTCCACCCCGCTGCTCACATCGACTCCATAGGGACGCACCATCCTGATTGCCTCCGCGACGTTTGCCGGATTCAATCCCCCGGCCAGAATGATCGGAGCCGATTGAGCGGCTTCCAGGGCTAATGTCCAGTCGACTGTCTGCCCGGTGCCGCCATACGTGTGGTCTGAATACGCATCGATGACGAACCCCCGGACATTCGCCTGTCCTTGAAACCCGGCGAGGGTAAGAATGGTATCCCGATCCTTCAGGCGGAGCGCTTTGAGAGCCGGACGGCGGAGGTCTTGGCAATACAAAGGCGATTCATCTCCGTGCAGCTGGGCAAAGACAAATCCACATTCATCCATAAGCGCCCGAACCGTCTCGCCCTCTTCGTTAACAAACACCCCGACCGGCAGCACAAAAGGCGGAAGCCCCGCGACAATGGTTCGTGCCACCGACGGGTCCACCCACCGTGGGCTTTTGCGGTACATCACAAATCCCAGCGCATCCGCACCCGCGGCAACCGCGCCATCCGCATCCTCCCTATTGGTGATCCCACAAATTTTTATTTTCATGGTGACCACTCTACGCAGATTGCGCACTGTCTGAGGTGACGCCAAGCAACTCTCGCATCTTGTCAGCGGTGTGTTCGGCACGAATGAGCGACTCTCCGATCAACATGGCATGAACGCCGGCCTCGATCAGCTTGGTCACATCCTCGCGACCATGAATCCCGCTTTCACTGATGATCAGCTTATCGGAAGGAATTCGTTTCGCCAGGCGGAAGGTGACGTTGAGATCGGTCGTGAACGTGTGGAGATCCCTATTATTGATCCCAATCATCCTTGCCGTGGGAATCCACTCCAGGACCGTATCCAACTCTCGCTCGTGATGGGTTTCGAACAGGCAATCCATCCCGAGTTCGGCGGCCAAGAAGTGGAAATCCAGAAGTTGGCGCCGTTCCAGCGCAGCCACGATCAGCAAGACGGCATCGGCACCGTGAGCCCGCGCTTCATAAAATTGCACTTCACCGACCATGAATTCCTTATTGAGCGCCGGGATCGGCAAGGCTTTCTTGATCTCTTTCAAGTACTGCAGGTCGCCTTGAAAAAACTCCTTGTCCGTCAGAACGGACACGGCGGATGCGCCCTGTTCATGATACGTGCGCGCGAGCGCCAGGTAGTCGAACTGTTCGGAAAATTCCGGTCGCAAGAGCCCTAAACTCGGGGATGCCTTTTTGACCTCCGCAATCAGAGCCGGGCTGGTGCGAGGCTTTGTCGCATCCAGCATGACGGCAAAGCCGAGTGTCGGCGAGGCGTCTCGGATCGCCGCTTTGAGGTCTGCCAGATAGGAGCGGCTCTGCTTATGCCTCAACTCGGCTTTCTTATGCTCAAGGATACGATCAAGAATCATGGGGTGATCACGTTTTCGTGGTAAACGCGATGAGTCGA
>CAZNBG010000493.1:0-2670 GCA_964570915.1 uncultured Nitrospira sp.
TGCCGAATACCCCCAGCAGGGGATGAGCCCCGGCACGCTTTCCTTCTTCGTACGGCTCTTGCTTCTTGGTCATAGTGTGTAATCGCCAATTCGGGGTGTCGTGTCTGGCCGTGGGCCCTGCAACTGACGCTTGGCTTCTTTCCACAGCTCATCCATCTCCGCCAATGTCATGTCCGTCAACGACCGGCCCTTCGCTTCAGCTTGTGCTTCCACGAGGTGAAAGCGGTCTATGAAACGATTCGTCGCCCGGCGCAGGGCGTCTTCAGGATTCGTCTTGAGAAAGCGGGCGAGGTTGACCAGTGAGAACAGTAGATCCCCTAACTCAGCCTCAATCGCTTCACGGGAGTCGTGTCGGTCGGAACCGGCATTCGCGCTCGCTCGATTCAACGCCAGCGCCTCACGCAGTTCGCCAATTTCTTCGGCAACTTTTTCGATGATCTCTTCGAGCCCCGTATCGTTCTGCGGCCAATCGAAGCCGACGCGGGCCGCTCGGGCCTGAATCTGATACGCACGCAACAACGCCGGCAATGTTTTCGGAACTCCTGCCAATGCCGATGCCGCATGGCCGGCGGCTTCGCGTTCCGCGCGCTTGATGTCCTCCCATTGGGTCAGGACTTGCTCGCTATTCGTCGCGCGCCCTGCCTGGTCGCCGGTGCCGAAGACATGGGGATGCCTGCGTATCAACTTCGTGGCGAGCGTGTCGAGCACCTCTTCGACCGTAAATGTTCCGGCCTCAGCGGCGATCTGGCTGTGAAAGAGGACTTGTAAGAGCACATCTCCAAGTTCTTCCCGAAGCTTCCGCCAGTCACGCTGATCGATCGTCTCAAGGACTTCGTACGTTTCTTCGAGCAGATATGGTTTCAGCGATTCATGGGTTTGCTTCCGATCCCAGGGGCATCCATCTTGCGCGCGCAACGCAGCCATGATCTCAGCCACTTTGGTAAATCGTGTTGACATCGAGTGTGAACCCCTCTTTCGATCCTCGGCTGCCGTCGCTAAGGATTTGTCACTCTATACCGAGTCTGACTGCTTCTTCAATCTCGGTGACGGCTTGCGACCAACTAGGCCCTATGGTAGGGTACCGCCAGCGTTCGGAACGTGGAGGAACGGCTCAACGAGAGGGGCCATATGGTTGAGGAGGAGCAGGGGTTCATCATTCGAGATCGGCGGGCCGGTGGAGGGACCGAGGCTTCGCCGGCGGCATCGTCGACGCGCAACGGATCGACACCTGCGGCTGCAGCACAGCCCGAACCATCCCATACGATTCCGATACCTCCCGTTACGTTTTCGTCGTTTGTCTTGCTGTTGGGCGCGTGTTCGCGTATGCGCATGGGCGAGCAACTGGATCCTCAGCAAGCGCCGATTCCCGTCAACCTTCCTCAAGCCAAAGAAATCATCGATTTGTTGTCCGTCTTGGAAGACAAGACCAAGGGCAATCTGACCCCTGAAGAGCAGGCGGTCCTGCGCGACATGCTCTATGCCCTTCGCATGAAGTATGTGACGCTGGCCTCGCCAAAGTAACATCCCATTGTTCGGCTTCTTGTTCCACTCGCCGAAACTTCACGATTGATACGCGGACTTTGAGACTGCCCTGTGAGTCGGCTATAGTGATAGGGCTACCGTTCTTCGGGTTGACCGTGTGCGGAAGGCGAGCGAATGCCTGAGCCAAACCATCCCATACGTGCGTTAAGACCCGCCTCTGACGCGGATGGTGATGTCCAGTCCATGGCGGTTGGCAGTCAACCGCGCAATTCTTCGGTCGACCAACCCAAGCAACCTGACCGCAAGCGACTCCACCTTCGTCCGGTCTGGATCGTTCTAATCCTTCTGATCCCATGCTTGGCGCTCACGCTGTATTACTGGCGGATTGTCGTTCCGGGTGTCGAAGAGACCGGATCGTTCTTACCTACGACCAGTTACGCATTGGTCCTTCTCCTGCTCAATTTGGACCTGATCGGATTCGTCGTCTTGACGCTGTTATTGTCACGGAATCTCATCAAGGCCTATTTCGAACGTCGGCACAAGCTTGTCGGGTCAGGATTTCGCACGAAGCTCATCGCCGCGTTTATCGGCTTCTCGTTGATTCCCACCGTGTTGCTGGCTTTTGTGGCGAGCGGCCTTGTGAACAAAGCCGTTGATGTGTGGTTCAGCGAGCACATCGAGAAGGTCATGAAAGACTCCTATGAGGTGGCTCGCATGCAGCATGCGGGCCATGTCGCGCTCGCGGTCAACAGCGCGCGTGCGATTTCCCAGGAATTGTTCCGTGAGGACATGCTGATCCCCGTGCAGCGCGATCTCCTGATTGCCGCGATGGCTCGAAAACGTATGGAATACGGTGTGGCCGGGATCGAGGTCTTTTCGAGCAAGATGGAGACCCTCACAAAAGCGCTCGATAGCGAGGTTCCGGCAGGGGTGCTGGATCTGCCGATCAGTCAGCTGGTCTTACAAGTGATTAACGGCAAGCATGAATTTACCTCCGTTCAGGAGGCCCAGACAGGGAGGTTGGTGCGCGCGGCAATCCCTGTGGCCTCCGGAAACCGGCGGGGTGAGCTGGAGGGGGTCGGTGTTGTTGAAACCTATGTCCCGGAATCATTGTTGGACAAAATGGAGGGGAGCGGCAGAAAATATGGGGGGTACCAGAAGATCCAGCCGGAGAAAAAACCGATCAAA
>CAZNBG010000494.1:0-2666 GCA_964570915.1 uncultured Nitrospira sp.
GGGGAGAAGGGTTGTTGGGGTTTAATCTTTACCGTCGGGGATTATTCGCGGGGAAGGCGGGCAAATCTTGGTCATGGGGCAGACTTCCGTTGGGGCAGTTTCTGGTTTTCAATCAAGAGTTGCTTGCGCTCGTTAAGTCGGGACTACCGATCCTACGGGTCTGGGATTTGTTGATCGAACGCGCAGGCCATGTCGGATTTCAGCAGACGTTACGTGAGGTGCGAGAAGACATCCGAGGGGGATCATCTGCCTCCGACGCATTGACGAAACACCCGGTGTATTTCCCTGAACTCTATGTGGCGACGGTGAAGGCGGGAGAGCAATCGGGCAATCTTGCCGAGGTACTCCAGCGATACATCGTGTATCTCAAACTGATGATCGGGCTTCGTCAAAAAGTGACGAAGGCGATCTCCTATCCGATTTTTCTCGTGCTTATCGGCATGGCGGTGATCGGACATTTATTGACCTAGTTCATGCCTCCGTTCGTGTCAGTTTATGGAGAGGCAGCGAAGACGCTTCCATGGGCCACTCAAGTCCTACTCGAGATCGTCACCCATGCAGAGGTTTGGGGATTGCCCACGCTCGTCGTCGTGCTCGGGATCGTGTTAGGGATACGCGCGTACTATGCCACTGCGGCAGGGCATCTTGTCATGGATCGTCTTGTGTTGAAACTCCCCCTCGCGGGCCAAATAGCCGTCAAACATAATACCGTGCAGCTCACGAGAACACTGGGCACCATTCTGGCGGGAGGAACCCCTCTTGTCGATGCATTGCAGGGCGCCCGAGCAGCTGTCTCGAACCGCTTCGTTTCACAAGAACTGATCGCGGCAGTCAATGAGATCCGCGAGGGAACGACGTTGGCCGTTGCCTTGGATCGGCCTAAGGTGCTCCCGAGGCTCGCGATCGAAATGTTATCGGTCGGTGAAGAAACGGGTTCTCTCGATACGATGCTGCGGGATGTCGCGGAATTTTACGAAGCCGACCTCGATACCAGACTTACGCAGCTCACCACATGGATCGAGCCAGCTCTGTTGCTTGTGATGGGAATATTGGTAGGCGGAATCGTGATTGTGATGTACCTACCGGTTTTTCAGATGGCTGGGACGGTCGGCGGGTAGATCGAAGGGGAAGTCGGCGGTGGACGAAGAGAATGTGATGGCGTGGGAGGTTGCGCATGCTTCGTAGTCTTGCACGGCCGTCGCTCGCGGAAGTCCTTGTCAGCCAGGGGGTGCTAGCGAAACAGACTCTCGAGGATGTCCTGCGTCGATTGAAAGGGGTGACAGCCTCTCTCGGACACACACTGGTCTGCGAAGGACTTCTCTCGGAGGATCAGCTGGCTCATGCGTTGGCTGCGCAATACGGGCTTCCCTACGACCCATTGACGAGCTTTCAAGTCGATCCCCGCTATTACGAGACGATTTCCGTCAAGCTGATGCAGCGATTTCCGTTCATCCCCATCGCCGAGAGAGACGACGTGCTGACCATAGCCGTCGCGGATCCTCAAAACCTGTTGGGTCTGGACGAATTAGAGCTCATGATCGGAAAGCCACTGGAGTTGATCGTCAGTTCTAAGAGCGCAATCCTGTCCGCGTTGGACCGTAGCGCAGGTTCCAGCCAAGCACTCCGCGAACTCGAGGCGGAGTATCGATCGGTTTTGGTGAAAGAAGACGATCGAGGAGAGGAGATTGCGGCTCTTGATCAGGCGGGGGAAGATCAGAGCCCTGCGGTGAAGCTGCTGGACTCGATCCTGCTGAGCGCGATGCAGCGTCGAGCCAGCGACATTCACATTGAGGCCGCAGACCGCGCCACTAAAGTCAAACTTCGTGTCGATGGCATCCTCATTCCCGCCATGGAGCCCTTGGATATTCGATTGCATGCGCCCTTAGTGTCCCGTCTGAAGGTCATGTCTGAGCTCGATATCGCCGAGCGTCGCGTGCCGCAGGATGGAAGTTTTCGAATGAGGCTGGAGCGAAAGACCGTGGATTTTCGTGTCTCCATTCTGCCCAGCGTCTTTGGTGAATCGGTGGTGATCAGAATACTGGATCGCGAGTCAATTGCGACTGGAGTGTCGGCATTGAAGCTCGAACGGCTCGGATTTAACCCGGAGGATCTGAAGCGATTCCGGAAAGCGATCACCCGTCCCTACGGCATGGTATTGGCGACAGGACCCACCGGAAGCGGAAAGACGACGACGCTGTACGCTGCCATATCGGAGATGAACACACTCGAAGACAAGCTGATCACGATCGAAGATCCTGTTGAATATCAGCTTCCGGGGGTGGTGCAAATTCCGGTCAATGAAAAGAAAGGCCTGACGTTTGCTCGAGGGCTGCGGTCCATTCTTCGCCATGACCCGGACAAGATTATGGTCGGTGAAATTCGAGATGCCGAAACCGCCCAGATCGCGATCCAGTCGGCGATGACCGGCCATCTTGTCCTGACGACGGTCCATGCGAACAACGTATTTGACGTGATTGGACGATTCGCATCGATGGGGATCGACGCCTATAATTTTCTGTCCGCACTCAACTGTGTATTGGCGCAGCGACTGGTTCGAGTCTTTTGCGCATCCTGTCGTACTCCGGTCAAAGCCCAGAAGGCCCTCATCGAAGAAGCAGGGTTGGACTATGAACAGTACAAAGATACGACGTTCTATGAAGGGAAAG
>CAZNBG010000495.1:0-2660 GCA_964570915.1 uncultured Nitrospira sp.
CGACCGGGAATGCAGAGAATGCAGTCCAACTGCCCTGGGCGAAGTCTATGGCGGGGACACGGAATTGAAGACGCAAAAACGCCGGGCCAAGACGCAAACATTATTCGCGCTCAATCTTTTTGGAGCTGGCGGGTCCGAAGGCCGCCAGAGGAGCTACTACTGGTTATTTAGCGTTTCGTCTTTAGTTCGCGATGGGGACTTCAGTATTCGTCGAGAATCCATTAATAGTGCTCAGCGCCCATCCTACCGATTTCCTATACGCTTCTCCGATGATCTTATCGTCAACATTCACTGCGGCCCGCGCTCCATTCCAATTCCTTCTTTCGTACTCCAGAACGGCGCGCAAAATGGCTCCGAGTTGTCCTCTTTGATCCAACAACGCATCCGCGACGTCGGGACTGAGGGGCAGAGATGAAACGATCTGCTGCATGGACCGCCCTATAAGGCCCTCCAGAACAGAGAACAGTCCCACGAGAAAGAGCCGCTCTGGGTTGGGCACGCCCAACGCTTTTCCGAGGTGTTCACACATGCGGCCACGCACCGCGCCGGTCACAAGGATCTCTCGCGACTTCACTTCAAAACTGGAGAACAGGATCAGGCTGGCCCACCGTCGTATGCTTTCCTGACCAACGAGCGTGATCGCATGGCGGATCGAGCTTACAGTCCGTTCGAGGGAAAAAACCGGCCGAATTGATAAATCGAAGCAGCTTGTAACTGAGCGCTACGTCTTGACTGATGGCTTGTTCCAATTCCTTCACATCGACATCAGGATTACTCAATTTTGTGATCAGGCGGATGGCTGCCAAGCGGCTCACCGGCACTCGCCGTCCCTCCATCAATTGGGGACGGCAGAAGAAATATCCCTGGAAATAGTCGAAGCCCAACGATATGCACTTCTCGAACTGCTCCCGCGTCTCGACTTTCTCCGCGATCAGTTGAACAGAATGCTTTCGGACGGCATTGACGGCGGACTGTATTGAGGGCCAATCGTTGGCCATCAAGTCGAACTTCACGAAATTCGCGGCATCCAGCAGTGCGTAGTGATCCGTACACATGAAGTCATCGAGCGCGATCCGGTAGCCTGACTTGCGCAGGTCATGCAATTTCTTAACCAAGGCCGTATCGGGGTTGATCGTTTCCAGGATTTCTAAAACGACTCGCTCCCGTGGGAGGCACTCCCAGTAGTTGCCGAAGATCAGATTGCGGTCAAAATTGATGAAGGCGAGATGGCGACCGACCATTTCATCCAAACCGATTTCCATAAACGTGTTGACAATGACTTCAGCGGTTGCTTGGTCACCATCGGAGAACAGGGCTACATCCTTGTCACTGTTGCGAAACAAAAGTTCGTAACCCAGTTCGGACAGATCGGCACGGTAAATCGGCTGGCGGCTGACTAATACCCGTTCCACAAAACTTGTTCCCCTCCGACACTGTTTTTGCCTTGCAGGTGCAAATGGACAAGGGCCGTCCGGTCGTCGAGGGCCTTCCCAATGACCTCATCGTGGGTGCGGTCAGAATTCATCCGGCTCAGTTGCAAGTATCCCTGGAGAACCATGATCTTCGACGCAAACTCATGATTGCGGTGGGTGTAGAATGGTGCGCGCGACTTCCACAATCTCCGTTGCCCGGGACATATCAACGGCGGACGTGTAAGCGTGGCACCAATGGACTCCTTTCCACTGAAGTAAGGAAGCACCTGCTCCTGCAAAATGCCCAAGCAGACTGATTACCATTAGCTTAATTCCTAGATTTACTGATGCTGTCCGGCGGACTACCGAGACGGGTGTTTCAAAACGTCACCGACTCGGAAACTGGCTGCCGCCTCACCGGGCGATTTGCCCTAATTCACCGTCAATTCAATGACGGAGCAAAGTCACACCGACCCAGGCGCCTTTGTATTTAAGGGTGTAGTTACTTTATCCCGCGGTTGGCGCCTTTGACAGCGGTATGCTGGTGGGGGAGGATTTTATGGTAATGCCGACTTTAATTTTCACGGCACTCCTTGCGCAGGCCCAACTCATCACCCTCGACGCCAGGGACATGGATCTTGGCGACTTCCTTCGCTTCATGGGACAAGTCGCCGATCTGAATGTCGTGATCCATCCCACGGTCCAAGGCAAAGTCAACCTGATGGTGAAAGAGGCGCCGTGGGCGCAGGTGCTCGACATGGTGCTGAAGACTCACGGACTTGTCAAAGAAATCGAAGGCAACATCATGCGGATCATCCCCGTCGCCGCTCTTGAAGCGGAGGCAAGGCAGAAGGCTGTTGCCGAGCAAGCGTGCGTGAACGCGTTGCCTCTCCAAACCCGTACTTACTTCCTGAATTACGCCAAGGCCGAGAATATCGCGCCAATCATTTCTAGGATGTTGTCGCCCCGCGGTTCTGTGGTTGCTTATCCCACCCGTAATGCGGTTATCGTGAGGGATGTTGAGAATGCGGAGCAATGTTCGCGTTGACTAGGCATGGCCGTGGCTTTGGATGCTTACACAGAATGACTCAAGGACCATGAAGATGTATGTCAGCCGATTTAGAAATTTGCTCTCGCGTCTACTGCAATTACTCCGCCGCATTCCGCCACCATCTCCACATGCTCCCTTTGCGTGGAAATCCGCGCCGCTCAAACCCAAACCACGCCGACCTTCTTGAAGCGTTACCC
>CAZNBG010000496.1:0-2637 GCA_964570915.1 uncultured Nitrospira sp.
GATCATGCGGCAAACGCGCGGTCGGAGCGAGCGCCTTCATGATCGGCATGGTGATCCGTTCCAGGAGCTTCCTGATGAATGGGCGATCCCATATCTTTTGTGTGCGTCCCAGTAACCGCAACACTGATTCGAAGGCTCCTCCCTGTGCCTGCCATCGGAAAATCCAACCAGCCAGTCGGTTCGGATGCTCGGCCCGCTTCTGAAGAATCAGATCGGAGACGTCCACTCCCGCTGGACAGATGGTGCGGCAGGATTTGCAGTTCAGACAGGCTTCGACGACCCGTTTCGAGTTGAGATAGCTGTAATCTTTGGCGGTGACGATTGGAACCGACCTCGGCGAGCCTAGTCTTTGGGATGGAAAAAAAACGATAACGGGGCAAACGGAATTGAACTGGGTGAAGTTCGGGCAGGATTTGGAAAATCTCGTGGAGTCGATATGCTCGGTGAAGGGCACCTCGCTGAGTTTGATGCCGGGATTGAGCACATTCTCAGGATCGAACGCTTTCTTGATCTGTACGAAGAGAGCGTAGAGGTCCTCGCCGAACATCGTTTTGACGAACTCGGCGCGAACGCGGCCGTCGCCATGCTCACCGCAAATCGAGCCGCCGAACCGATTCAGGACGGTGGTATGGACTTCTCGATAGGCCTGCACCATCTTCTCGAAGTCGCCGGAATCGTTCACATCCAAAAGAGGGACGATGTGGGCATTGCCGTTTCCGATATGGCCGAAGATCGCCACCGGCACCCGTTGCCCATCGAAGAATTCCTCCAGATACCGGATCAGCTCGCTGATGCGTTCGGCTGGCACGACGACGTCATCGACGAAATTGATCGGCTTCTTTTTCGGATCGAATCGGTAGAGCGTCGGGTACAGCGCCTTTCGCGCTTTCCAGAGTTGTTCCCGGCGTTCGGCCTCGAACGCCAATGTCGGCTCCGATGCCAGCTTGTACGGCCGGCAGACGGCGGCCATGGCATCCGCCCGCACTCGGAGATCGGCGTCTGAGGAATCCGCATCCAGTTCAATCAACAATGTCGCCGCGGCATCGGCCGGGATGCCATGCTTCCCTCGACCGATCAAGTTGAGCGTATTGGCATCCATGACTTCCAAGGCGCTGGGCTGGAGCGTCAGGAGCTGCGGCACGGCCTCGCCAACCTCTTCGAGACGCTGAAAATGAATGAGCGCTGTCAGTGTGGCCTTGGGCTTATCGACCAGCGTGAGTATGGCTTCACTCACCACGCCCAGCGTCCCTTCGCTGCCGACGAAGAGCTTGGGGAGGTCGAAGAAACCCCGCGCGAGTCCCTCGGCCAACCCAAAGAGATTGTACCCGCAGCTATTTTTGCTGACCGTGGGCCGCTTCGCGTCGATCAGATCCGCATGGGCCTGCGTCATGATGAACACATCGCGCAGGGCCGGCACTGTCGTCAGGAGTCGCTCCAGTGATGGATCATCGAGCGAATAGGCTCGCGCCTCGATCCACGTCGACGAGGTCAGACAGAGCCGGAGACGTTGGACATTGTCCTTGACCGAACCGTACCGCAACGTATGAGGTCCGGACGAATTATTGGCAACCATGCCGCCAAGCTTGCACATGTCTCCGCTTGACGGGTCCGGCCCGAACAGCAGTCCCTGCAAGCCGAGCTGTTTGTTCAACTCCGCTAGGACGATCCCGGGCTGCACCCGGGCCCATCGCTCTTCCCGATTTACTTCAAGGATTCGATTCAAGCGCGACACATCGAGAATGATACCTGAGCCGATGGCGGACCCGGTCAGATTCGTCCCGGCCGCCCGAGGCGTCAGTGGAATACCTCGGGAGACGGCATAGCCGATGGTCGCCGCAATATCATCTTCGGACTCGACCAGCACGACCGCCTGCGGTGGAATTCGATAGATGCTGGCATCCACGGCATAGGCCGTAATCGTCGGGATGTCGTCTTTGACTTTTTCGGCTCCCAGCAGTGCGCGAAGATCGCGGGCGATTGCGGGAGTTCTGGTCGGTTGGATCAAGGTGGATGAGGCCGTCATAGACAGTCGTGCATCTTAGCTTGCGGACTCTTCGAAGAACTAGTCCACGCGATTCTGCTGCAACCAGCCGCCATGAATAATATGGGCCACGTCGTTGTCGGCTGCCTGCGAATTCCCCTACAATGGCTCCGTCCATGGAGCAGCCGACTCTCTATATCACCCGCCTGTTGCCTCAACCTGTGCTCGACGCTATCCCCGGAGCGTATCGGCTGCTGGCCGACCTGACCGATCGGCCGCCGACGGAGGAGGAGCTGCGCCGCGGCTTTGCCCAGGCCCAGGCGATCATCTGTACCCTGACGGATCGTATCGATGCCTCGGTGCTGTCCCACGCCACACACGTGAAAGTCATCGCCAACTATGCGGTGGGCTACAACAACATCGATCTCTCTGCCGCGGCCCAGCGCGGCATCGTCGTGACCAATACACCAGACGTGCTGACCGATGCCACCGCCGATCTGACCTGGGCCCTGCTACTCACGCTGATGCGGCGGGTCGTTGAAGGTGATGCGTGGGTGCGAACCGGAAGCTGGCCGGGATTGACACCGACTCAGCTGCTGGGTGCCGACGTATCCGGAAAAACGGACTACGCTGCCAACCTGGTTGCCTGCAGAGTC
>CAZNBG010000497.1:0-2623 GCA_964570915.1 uncultured Nitrospira sp.
ACTTTGTGGGTAAAACTGGGCGCTCCATGGGGCGTCAAGGCCGACGCATTAAACAGTAATCGCTCTGCTTCAGAGGCGAGCCTTTTCTGGGCTTTTCAGACTCCGAAAGAACCTTCCATCCCGAAGGTACAACAACACGGATGGGTAAAATCTCCTCTAGATGCGTTTATCCTCGCGAGTTTGGAGGCGAGCGGGTTGAAACCTGCGCCGCCAGCGGGTAAGAGAACCCTGATCCGCCGAGCGACGTTTGATCTGACCGGCCTACCGCCCACTCCCGAAGAGATTCAAGCCTTCCTTGACGATAGTTCTCTCGAGGCATTTGCTCATGTCGTGGATCGTCTTCTGGCTTCGCCGCGATATGGAGAGAGATGGGGACGACACTGGCTCGACGTGGCTCGCTACGCTGACTCGAACGGATTGGATGAGAACTTGGTTTACAAGAATGCCTACCGGTATCGTGACTACGTCATCAACGCCTTTAACAAAGACAAGCGATACGATCAGTTCATCCAGGAACAGCTAGCAGGCGACTTGTTGCCAGATGTCGTTGACGAGTCCACACGTTACGAGCGCCAGACTGCCACTGGGTTTCTTTCGTTAGGAGCAAAGATGTTGGCTGAGGATGATCCGGTAAAGATGCAGATGGACATTATTGACGAACAGATCGACACCATGGGCCGTGCCTTTATGGGGCTGACCATCGGTTGTGCGCGTTGCCATGATCACAAATTCGATCCCATTCCAACTGCCGATTACTACTCCCTTGCAGGGATCTTCAAAAGCTCGAAGACAATGGAAGACTTTAAGGTCGTCGCAAAGTGGCACGAATACGTTTTGGCTCCAAAGGAAGACCGAGACCAGCTGGAAACATACATCAAGAAGACCGAGGAACAGAAGCGACAGATAACCCGACTGTCTAAGCCAGCCGACAGACAAATAACTGAAGCAGCGCGTCGGAGAGCTGGCGCGTATTTGCTTGCTAGCACGGAGCTTTTGGGCTACGAATCGACCAAGCTTCAATCGGTGCCTGGGGATGCGGAGAAGGCAGACAGACCCGGTTTCGTGTTGGTCAAGGCGACCGACTTCTCACGAGGCAATATCGATTCGGCCTTCAAGAAAGACGACGACGATCCTGGTGTTCTCGTGGATGCAAAGTCTACTCCCCTCTTCGTGGAATACGATGTTGCCTTACACGAAGGCGGAAATCGTCAGCTGGAGTGCCGCAATGCCTCGGCACAGTTTCACACCCTCGATATCTGGATCAATGGAGCGCTGGTACAGTCGGGTACCCCTCCTGAAACAAACCGCATTTCCTCTCCCGACGCCCGACTATGGAGGGTGGTCGGCATTTTTCCGTTTCGGCAAGGTCACAACACGATTCGTCTCGAGATTGACGGGCGTTTCCCATACTTTGACGAGCTGCTGGTAGCTCCCAATCCATTGGGCAAAGGCACACTGATTCCAAAATCATGTGCTCAGCTGGCACATGAGTATGGAATCAATCCTGATATTCTCCAACAATGGGCAGAGTACCTGCGCCGATCACAGGGCGCTCCTGCGTCGGTTCTCTACGCTTGGCATGCTTTCGGAACACCCGCCTACAACTCACTTTCGGCCTGGATGTCACCGGTGGCTGCTCTATTTGATGAATTCAAGCCGTCGACCCGAAAAGAACTCGCTGTCTTTTACCAGGGTCTTTTCGATCGGGCCGACCGCGCTTGGAAGGCGATTCATCCGGTGCCGCTGCAGGATGACGAACCGGAAGACGGGAGCGCGAAAGCGAAAAGCACCAAAGATGGAGAGGATAGGCTGACCGATCCAGCTTTGGAAGCGCTTCGCCAGGTACTTTACGAAAAGTTTGGCCCATTTCAGGTTCCGCCTAGGCCGGATCGGTACTATCTTGCGGAGACCAGAGCAGAAATCAAACGGCTGAATGAACAGCTGAGAGTTTTAGAAGAATCCGTACCCCAGTTTCCACGCGCGATGGGAATTACCGAAGGTGAGATTTCCGACCTGCCTATTCACATTCGCGGTAGTCATCTTACGCTAGGCGAGCACGTGCCACGACGATTCTTGCGAGTGATCGCAGGAGAGGACCAGGAACCGATCGATAGCAAACGTAGCGGGCGGCTAGAGCTGGCACGGTGGCTCACTCGAGACGATCATCCTTTGACGAGCCGGGTCATGGTTAATCGGATCTGGCGATGGCACTTTGGAAGCGGAATCGTTCCTTCCACTGATAACTTCGGCAGGCTTGGCCAGCCTCCGACCAATCAACCGTTGCTGGACTGGCTGGCGCGGCAATTCATTCGGCAAGACTGGTCCATCAAAGCCATGCACCGCGTGATTATGCTCTCCAGTACCTACCAGATGAGCACGGCCTTCGATGAGAGAAGCGCTGAGGTGGATCCAGAAAACAAGCTGCTTTGGCGAATGAATCGCCAGCGGCTTGAAGCCGAGGAGATTCGCGATGCGATTATCGCAGTTGCTGAGGGACTAGACTTCACTATGGGTGGCTCGATGCTCCCCTTCAAAGATCGAGAATACGTCACCAGCACCAAGAACCGTGATACCACCGATTATGATGCCAACCGCCGATCTGTATACCTGCCCGTCATTCGGA
>CAZNBG010000498.1:0-2622 GCA_964570915.1 uncultured Nitrospira sp.
GGATCTCGAAAACAGGCGCTGGCGGTTTCATTGGTGCCGAGTTTGGCTGTGTTACCGGGTTTCATCCAGCCGCCGAAATTGTTCGAGCATGACAACTGCTTGTCCGATACAGAGTCAAGAAGGACGATTCGGACAGGGGCGATCCGTTTGTTGACCCACCGCACTTCATCGCCTGCACCCACAGTAATTTCTGTCTGAGACAAATTGTCTCCAATGATGATGTCTTTGACATCCCCGGTCCTTGTCACGGTGGGCATGGCCTGACAGCCCAGCATGAACAGTAGCCCTACACTTAGGTATCGAATCGGCCTCATGAAAGTACCTCCCTGTTATGGTTTAGAATTCCCATCCATTGGTTCGTTCCTTACAGCACGATCTATCCTTCTGAGTAGACGACTGCGTCGCCCGTAGCATCGTCTGACATTCGCCAATGTTCACGCTTTGTTCAAGCAACATGTGTGCCTCGTCCCATTTTATTCACGAAAGCTTTTACAGATGGAGTTATCGGCGTTGGAATTGTTTTCGGAGCTTATAATGAGTGTGTGTCACGGAAAGGGGACACGTGTGGGATAATCATATGGCGAGTTCGACACATCCGATGGTCATCGCTAAACAACACTAGGGTATTGCCTAGTCCATGGCGTATCAACCAGCATTTGTACCGCAACCAAGAACACGCCGCTGACGAATCTAGGTCTTGTGGAGATGCTCTGACGTGTTTTTCCTCATTCATCTAGATGCTCTATCTCTTTCACTAGTACCACATTCCATCTATCCTACTAAGCTAACCGCATTTCGGAAGCCATTTACACCATCGACTCTTGGGGAGCATGCAGTCACCGTAAGGAGATCGTCCGCCCCTTATACTCGTGCATGAAGGAAGGGTCGATCGGCTCCCACACCATGCTTCTATCATCGGTCGTTTGGGTTCCTTCGTGTGCTGGTAACTTCCCTGGGAATTGAGACGGAACTGGTAGAGGTGCGTCTGGTGCTCCGGTGCAGCCTTACTGTGTCGGACCGTCCTGGCAGAGGGTGAGCAGTCGGCCTAGCGCCTGGTTCCTTGTGAATGCCTCCACGGCTGCCTCCATATCAAAAAAGCGAGCCTTCCTCCTCCACACTCACCATGAGGCGCATGCTGTCCTTTATTGCCCGCACCGTACTGTCGATAATGTCACATCTCTCAGTAAAATGCGCTTCCGCTCCCAGATCATGGGGATACGTCTCCATGTGGTCCTTAAACTTGGAGAGCGTTCGCTCTTTCGACGCGAGCAACTTGAGCAATCTGTTTTGCCATAACGCCAGTCGAATCGTGTGAGCGGCTTGCTCAGGGACAATGGGTTTGACAATGAGATCGAACGCCTCCCGTTGCAGCAGCCGATAGGCCGATGAGCGGTCCTGCTTTCCAGCCGTGATGAGCAGGGGCGCGGCGATTTGATGAGGCCGTTTGAACTTCAGGAAGCGAAAGGCGTGAAGGAGAATGGGGCTCATGGCAATCGTACTGTAAGAAGACAGTTCACTTTTCCGACTCAACTCCTCTGCCGAGGTGCATGTATGGATTGCCACGCCGGGAATCCGATCAGACAAAATGCGCGGGAGGGCGTCTAACGCGTAGGGGTCGGTTCCAGCAAGAAGAACTGTTGCCATGGGACCCTACTTGTTCTCACAAAGTGTTGGCGGTGGGCCTCCCAAGACCCGACGACAAAAAGTGGGGCGTTCGGCCTTGCCAGATGTGCCGCCGCTACTGGGCAAACGATCTATCAGGCATTCGCACACCCTCTCGAATCGGCTCACCACCTTGACACAAACTTGGGTGCCAATTCGATTTGCGCCACCAGGAAGAAAGGACTTCGTGCAGGACCTCTACTTTAAATGCTTGTGATGATGTTCACCATGCTCGGCAGGGTGCTGGTGTTCATGACGCACAGTGTCGGCTCCGTGCTCGTGCTCATGAACATGCTCATGCTCATGTTCATGATTGTGAGTCTCAGCTGATCCATGAACATGCTCATGGGTGTGTACGTGTGTATGGGGATGTGAACCTTTCATGGTCATCCTCCTGTAAAACAGCCTCTACATCCTACCACCCATTCTTGAACAATAAGAATTGTCCTCGCCTTCTCTCGTTTTGCCAACGGCGATAAGACATAACTCCCCCTCAACCGGCGCACCCCTCCACCCCCAAGGCAAGGGTCCCATTTTCGCTTTGCAGCGCGATCAGTACAAGAGGGCACGGGCCTTGGCCATACTCTGGGCCAATTGACTGGCAATCCTTCTGAAGTTCTTCAATTCAGAGTGTCTTGAGGTTCCAGTGTATGCACCAGTATCCAGATAGGTAGAGAAACGGTATGGTAACAAGGGCCTTCGAAGCTGATAGAGAGCAACACCTACTAGGGGAGGTGCACGATGACTACGACACAAGCCGCTGAACTCCGGGTCAAGTGGAAACAGCAGCACAATCCTCCTAAGTGCGAACATTTGAACCTTGAGTTGGAATGGAGTGAGGGTGGCTATCGCACTGGAAATTACAGTTGCATTATTTGTGGAGAGCACGTGGTGAAAGTCTGCGGGCAATCATGAGCCTCACGTCTATGGTTCACTCCGAATATGCTCCGTCAGATCCCA
>CAZNBG010000499.1:0-2616 GCA_964570915.1 uncultured Nitrospira sp.
CGAGCGCCAACCCCGCCGCGCCCAGAAAAGACATCAATGCCAGCGAGAAGACGACATTCGCTGCCAGCGCGACCGCCGCCGAGATGGCCGGCGTCCTGGTATCTTGCAGCGAATAGAATGCCGCGACGATGATGCGCACTCCTCCGAATGCCCACAAGCCGACCGCGTAGCAGAGGACAGCCATCGCGGTCTCCGCCGTATCGTGGGCGGTGAACGTGCCGTGCTCAAAGAAAAGATGCACGATTGGAACGCGCAGCAGAATCAAGCCCACCATCGCCGGCACGATGATGAAGAGAATCATGCGCAGGCCGAACCCGAGTGTGGTGCGTAGTTCATCCAACGCGCCTCGCGCGGCTTGTGAGGATAACGTCGGCAGGATCGCCGTTGCCAAGGCGACACCGAAAATTCCCAGTGGAAATTGAATCAGCCGCATACCGTAAAACAGGTAGGTCGGTCCTCCGGCGAAAAATGACGCCAATACCGTACTGACCGTCAGGTTGATCTGCGTCACGGAAAGGCCGAGCAGCGTCGGCACCATCAGCGTGCCGATCCGACGCAGGCCCGGATGGCCAGGCTCGAATCGGAAGCCGAACAGCAACCCCCGCAGTTTCAGGCTGGGAAGCTGCATGGCGAACTGAGCCGCCCCTCCCGCCACTACACCGATCGCGACCCCGATGATCGGTTCTTCCAGATGTGGAGCCAGCCAGACGGCACCGACAATGATAAAGACGTTGAGGAAAAGCGGCGAAAAAGCAGGCGCCGCAAAAGCTCGCACTGAGTTCAGAATGCCCATGGCCAGTGCCGCCAAACTGATGAAGAGAAGATACGGAAACATGACACGGGCGAGCAGCGTCGTGAGCGCGAGTTTGTCGGGATTGTCTTGAAACCCCGGCGCAAGCAGCTGGACGAGCCAGGGAGCGGCCATAATCCCGACCATCGTCACCAGCGTAACGATAGTCAACAGCGTCGTGAATACCGCGCTGGCCAGATCCCACGCCTCCTGTTTACTCCGCGTCGTCCGGTATTCCGTATACACGGGAATGAAGGCCGATGACATTGATCCTTCGGCAAACAGTTCACGGAGGAGGCTGGGAATGCGGAACGCGATGAAAAAGGCGTCGGCTGCCGGCGTCGCGCCGAACAACCGCGCCAATACCATGTCGCGGATGAAGCCGAGGATGCGGCTGGAAAACGTGGCGACACCGATCACCCCAGCCGCTTTGACGACCGAACGATTCTCATCCTGAGGCAGGGCTGGAGCGCCAGACGACACGGTGGGCTCTGACATGGACCGGATTCTAGCGGAACGATCGCAGGCCGTCTATCGATGCCGCGATTTCATGGCCATTCAACCAAAGCTGTTTTAGCCGGCTCAGGGTCCAGGTCATCGCGTTGCCGGTCAGGTTCCCGATGATGGGGACCCTTCTTTCTTGAGCATAAGGACGGTTTCAAGTTTAGAGGTTGATTCCGTGATCTTCACCTTAGTGGCATCGATCGACACCACTACAAATTGTCCGTCCAGTGTATCGCCCTGGCGGAGAATATGAATCTCGCGGCCTTTCCCAAGAATGGCTTTTTGCATTCCGCTCTGATTGACATATCCGAGATAGCGATATTGTGCCATCTCTTCATGGAATTGCTGGCGGCGTAGTTGCTCTTGTTGCCGTGCCGTTTGTTTAGCGAGTTCTTCTTGTTGTCGCATGAACAGAGACGCGTCAATGTCGATTTCCCCAGCTGGATCATCGAGTCATTGGACGTACAAGCCCGACGGCTCGGCGTAACGAGGCAATCCGTCATCAAAATATGGATCGCCGAGAGATTGAAAGAAGAAGTCAAGACGGCGAGTTGAGTCTTGAGAAGCCGGAACCCTGGCGCGAGCCGGAGCTTCGCGCCAGGAGACCCGTTGTCCTGTCGATCACGCAGCGAGTCGTTGAACCGGTGGCCGGCTTGTGATGCTGACGACGTTTGTTCCCATATCCTTTGACAGGTCTGCTTTGGCTTGAGGCTTCATCTCCAGCGTGCCATTGAAGACCACACCCTCCTCCATCGAAAGGACCGGAGTCGTCAGGCTGCCCTGAACAACGGCCGGGGCACGAAGAACGATCTGATCCTTCGCTTGAATATCGCCGGTGATGCTTCCGTGACACACCACAGTTCCAGCCGTCACCTTGGCCTTGATCACCGCTTCCGGCCCTACCAGCAATCCGCCGTCGGTATGAATCTCGCCGTCGAGAGCGCCATCAATGCGTACCGTGCCGGAATAGGTAATGATCCCCTTGAACTCAACGTCCTTTCCGACGAAGGCAACCTCATCGGGAAGTGCTGGGCCGCTTTTTGACTGGCTGCGCCTGTCCTCGACCCACCGTTCCCGTTCCCGTTCCCCTTCTCCCCCTTCCCCCTCATCCTGCTTCCACATAGTATGGCTCCCTCCTTATCCATCCATCGTTAGTCATGGGTCCACCCCAGCCGAGCGGTCACGCCAAGTCTCTTCTCTATCGGTTGACGGCGGTTATTTATTGAGTGCCGGAGGTAGGGCGGTAGGAGATTCTTTATGGCTCCTGGACCCATTCGTTCGGTAACCTATGTGGATTTTCTTTTATGCGGCCATGTCTTACC
>CAZNBG010000500.1:0-2614 GCA_964570915.1 uncultured Nitrospira sp.
AACATGGTGTCCAAGGAGATCGAGAAGCAGAGTATTGTCGTGTTTGACGAAGCGTACGTTGAATATGTCCGCAATCCTCAATTTCCCGATGCGATGGCCTATGTGAAACAGGGGCGGAACGCGATCGTATTGAGGACATTCTCCAAAATATATGGACTGGCGGGGTTGCGGATTGGATATGGTATCGGCACGTCCGAGATCATCGATTTTCTGAATAGAGTGCGGCCTCCGTTCAATGCCAACAGTCTGGCCCAGAAAGCCGCGCTGGCCGCATTGGGAGATGACGAGCATGTGGCCAGGAGTCGGGCGGTCAACGAGGCAGGGATGGAACAGATGGAACACGGGTTGCGCGCACTGGGAGTGGCCGCGATCCCGAGTGAGACGAATTTTCTCTATTTTGATGCAAAGCGGAATGGGAGACTGGTGTTCGAAGCGCTGCTGCGAGAGGGGATCATTGTACGGCATATCGACGGAACCATGCTTCGTGTCACCATCGGTCAGCCCGACGAAAATGCGGCCTTCCTTCAGGCGCTCAAAAAAGTGTTGGATGAGGGAGGGTAAGGAATAGTGAGGGAATCATGATCATCGTGTTGAAGCCGGAAGCGTCGGAAAGTGAAGTGGATCACATTATCGACCGACTGAGAGATCTCGGCTTAAAATCGCAAATATCCACTGGTCAGGAGCGCACGATTATCGGCGTCATTGGGGACGACCGCATCCTTCATAATCAGCCCTTAACGGCGCTTCCTGGTGTGGAGAGCGTCCTGCCGATCCTTGCGCCCTGGAAACTGGTGAGTCGCGAGTTTAAGAAGGAAGCGACCATTATCGACGTCGGTGGTGTAAAGATCGGTGCGAAAAAGTTGGCCATCATGGCCGGACCTTGTGCAGTCGAACGACTTGAGCTCACGGTAGGGATTGCACATGAAGTGAAGGCCGCCGGCGCCGCGGTTCTTCGTGGCGGGGCCTATAAGCCCAGAACGTCGCCGTATTCCTTTCAAGGATTGGGTCGTGAAGGGCTGGACTACTTGGTCGAGGCAAAAAAGCAAACCGGACTGCCGGTCGTCAGTGAGATCTTGGACACCAGGGATATCGAGCTCTTTCTTGAGAAGGCGGACATCATTCAGATCGGCGCTCGCAACATGCAGAACTTCGAGCTCTTGAAGGAGGTCGGCGCATACGACAAGCCGGTGCTCCTGAAACGGGGCCTCTCGGCGACCATCAAGGAGTTTCTCCTGTCGGCCGAGTACATCATGTCGCGCGGAAACCAGAACGTCATGCTGTGCGAACGGGGCATTCGCACCTTCGAAACGCAATATCGCAATACGTTGGATCTTGCGGCCATCCCCACGTTGAAAGAGTTGTCGCATCTGCCGGTCATTGTCGATCCCAGTCATGCCACCGGGAAGTGGGATCTTGTCGCGCCGATGTCAAAAGCGGCAGTCGCAGCCGGTGCTGACGGCCTGCTGATCGAAGTCCACTCGAACCCAGAATGTGCGCTGTGTGACGGTGAAGAATCCATTAAGCCCTCCAAGTTCAAAGCCCTGATGGGTGACCTGAGAAATATCGCGAAGGCCGTGGGGAGAGAGCTGTAGAGGCACGATGGCAGTTCATTTCAAGCAAGCCGCGATTATCGGGGTGGGACTGATCGGTGGATCGCTCGGCATGATCCTTCGGCGAAAAGCGTTGGCCGATCACGTTGTCGGCGTCGGCCGGCGTGTCGAGAATCTCAAGACAGCCGTTACGCTTGGGGCGATCGATCGGTACGTTGCCGATCCGCAAGAAGGTGTGCGTGGATCGGATTTGGTGATATTGGCGACACCGGTCGATACCTATGAGCGCCACCTCCGTGAATGGGCCCATTGTCTTGCACCCGGCGCAATAGTCAGTGATGTCGGCAGTGTAAAGGGCATCTTGGTCGAACGGTCCGAATCAGCCATGCCGGCGGGTGTACATTTTGTGGGAGCCCATCCTATTGCAGGAAAAGAAAAGACGGGAGTGGCGGCCGGGTCGGATCAGTTGTTCAAGGGCGCACGCTGTATTCTCACACCAACGGGGCGAACGGATGGCACCGCACTGGAGCGAGTGAAGCAATTGTGGGAAGAAACCGGTTCGATTCTCCTGTCGATGGATCCGCATCTGCACGACCAAATTCTTGGAGCGGTCAGTCATTTGCCCCATGTGGTGGCGTTTGCGCTGATCAACGCTCTGGCCGAGCTTCGTGATCAGCAGCTGCCTGCGTTGGATCTGGCCGGTCATTCCGGCGGCGGATTGCGCGACACGACGAGAATCGCCGCCAGC
The DNA here is from genome assembly GCA_964570915.1 of uncultured Nitrospira sp. Lineage (GTDB taxonomy): Bacteria > Nitrospirota > Nitrospiria > Nitrospirales > Nitrospiraceae > Nitrospira_D. The sequence continues at coordinate 2,299 of CAZNBG010000500.1, forward strand.
TCGCCGGAAATGTGGCGCGATATATTCTTGTGGAATCGAGACAATGTGGTGTCTTATATCGAGAGATATGGACGGGCTCTGGACGAATTGAAACAATTGATCAAGGCCGGCGATGCGGCCGGAATCGAAAAGTTGCTTGAGCGGGCCAAAGGCGAGCGTGAACAGTTGAATAGTTCCTCTCCGAGGACATCATGACATCGTTGGCAATCACCCCAGGCCGCCCACTTAAGGGAACGACCACCGTTCCCGGTGATAAGTCTCTGACCCATCGGGCCATCATTCTCACCGCATTGGCGGAAGGAACGAGCACGATAGC
>CAZNBG010000501.1:0-2591 GCA_964570915.1 uncultured Nitrospira sp.
CCGGAATATTCTGATCTCGCACTAACTGATTGAAAGCTGGAACGTCGGTCTTCATAACTTGCGCCAGCTGCTGGAGTTCCGCATCAATGTCCTTCACGAGCTCGTCATAAACCACGTATGACTGATCGGTTGGTGGTGTCTCAGATCTTGAAACGACGCCGCCAAGAGCGGCGAGCTTATTGTTCAACCTGATCGGGAAATTCAGTGGGTCCTGACTGCTCTGGTTCTTTGTTTGATACAAGGCCTCCTCGATCGCGACGAGTTTCTTATTTAGCGCTACGCCGCTGTCATTAATCACCTTTCCGTTTGACTGATCCTTCACTCGGCGCAACAAATCCTCGACCTGTTTGCGAGTGTCGCGGATTTCAATGATCGCATTATGCGTCTCAGAAAGCTTGTCACGAATCTTCAGCGACAATTCGAGTTGCTTTGCATATTCCGCGGCACCGGTTGTAACGCGAGGGTCAGACTTAACTTCGAAATTCTCGGTGTAGGTTTTTCCGTCCACCGTTAATTTCACTTGATAGGTTCCGGGTACCACACGCGGTCCACGTGTTTCACCGGCCCAAAGAATCATCCCCGGAAAACGGACGGCGTCTGGATAACGCATATCCCAGACAAAGCGATTCAAGCCAACGTCGGTCGTCACGCGAGCGGGCGCGCCACCAAAGAATCCCTCGTCATCACTCGGAGGAGCCTGTGACTCCCCTGCAGCCTGACCTCCGCCGCCACTTGACCTGGGGAGTCGCGCCGTGTACTTGCGAATCGATTTTCCATTTGCGTCGCCGAATTCAAGGACTACATCTGTCGTTGGCTTTCCCTTCAGTGAATAGTAGACGACGACGCCGTTTGCGGGATTCTTTCCTACAGTCGCGGTCGGCGGCAGATTGAATCCACCGCCACCTGCCATTCGATAAGCTTCTTTGGGCTTGAAGAGTTTTGTTTCGGACACCGCCTTGAAACCACCTGCATCCATTGCCTGATGCAGCAGTGGCAAGTCATCAAGAATCCAGAACGATCGACCTTGCGTTGCCGCCACCAACTCTTTCTCTCGCTTCTGAATCGCAAGATCAGTGATTGGAACGATCGGCAGGTTGAGTTGTAAAGACTGCCAGTTAGCTCCGTCGTCGAAGGAAATGTACAAACCAGTTTCTGTACCTGTGTACAACAAGCCTCGTTTGTTTGGATCCTCACGAATCACCCGGGTAAAGGCCGTGTCCGGAATTCCGTTCGTGATCTTCTTCCATGTTTTACCGTAGTCGCTTGTTTTGTAGAGATACGGCTTGTTGTCATCAAACTTGTACATCGTCGCCGCAATGTACGCAGTTCCCGCATCGAACGAAGACGCGTCAAGCGAGTTGATCTGAATCCACTCAGGCATCAGATCCTTGCCGGGCGTTACGTTCGACCAATTCTTTCCGCCATCGCGTGTTACTTGAACCAGGCCGTCATCTGTTCCTGCCCAGATCGTTCCCGCCTGAACCGGTGATTCCATCACCGTGAATATAGTGTCGTAATACTCAATGCTGGTGTTGTCTTTAGTGATTGGTCCACCAGACGGACCCTGTTTGGTTTTATCGTTGCGAGTCAGGTCAGGGCTGATGACTTGCCAACTCTGTCCCTCGTTGGTCGACTTAAACAGAACGTTGGCGCCTGAATAGATCGTGTTAGGGTCGTGCGGCGAAAACACGATTGGGAAATTCCACTGAATACGATCGTTGATTTCAACTGCGCCCCAGCCCATCGGGTTATTCGGGTACGGATTGATGTCACGCAACTGGCCGGTGTGCCGATCGTAGCGAGTCGTCAAGCCGTCGTATGAGCCGGCATAGATGATCTGCGAGTCCCTGGGAGACGGCGCAATCCAGCCTGATTCGCCACCACCGACGTCAAACCAATCACTGGTAGTGATCGCCCCTTCCATCGTGCGGCTTGCGATGCGAACGGTTGAGTTGTCCTGCTGCGCACCATAGATGTGATAAGGAAAATCGTTGTCGAGGGCTACGCGATAAAACTGGGCCGTTGGTTGATCCTGCTCGCCCCGGTTTCGGCGCCATTTAACCGAAACGTTGGCACCGCCTTCGTTCTCTTCGTTATCCCGATTTGAACCCCAGGGCGCAATCCAAAGATCGTGGTTGTCACCATGAGGCACACCAATGCCGGTAAACGTGCGCCCTCCATCGTTGGAGCGGTAGAAGCCCGTGTTAAGAACATAAACCGTGTCGACACTTTTCGGATCAGCGTAGATGCGAGTGTAATACCAGGCGCGCTGCCGCAGATTTCGTTGTTCATTTGTTTTCGCCCAGGTTCGGCCACCATTGTCAGAGCGGAACACACCGCCGTCTTCGGCTTCGACGATCACCCAGAGTCGATCAGGGTTTGCGGGTGAGACTGTAATCCCGGTTATGCCGATTGTGCCTCTCGGGAGACCCTGGTTACGCGTAATTTCAGTCCAGGTGTCTCCACCGTCAGTGGATTTGAAGATGCCACTGCCGGGACCGCCGCTCTCGAGTGTCCATGGTTTGCGATAAACCTCCCACAGCGCGGCGTACAGGTTATTCGGATTGGTGGGATCAATAATCAAATCACAA
>CAZNBG010000502.1:0-2586 GCA_964570915.1 uncultured Nitrospira sp.
GCAGTAAGGTTCACCTGCCCAGAACACATGGTGCAAAATCAGGGAGATATCAGCACACAACTGGAAGCTGAGGATCGATCATCTATTCATGAGCTATGATCCACCCCATCCCTCAGCCACACACGAATATAAGGGACGCACGATCTCCCTAATGGTTCGCCAAACCATGACGGGAAGATGGGAATGTGTCTATTTGTTCCTTCGGTTCACGCCGGTGAATTCAGCCTACATATCGTCGTACCCTGACGGCTTGTTCGCGACACGCGAAGAGGCGGAGGCAGCTGCGGTGGACAGGGGAAAACACCTCATCGATTTCGATTTACCCACTCCGGCCAGATAGATTCCCAACTCTATCATGGGTTCCTCCTTTTACCTGGTGCTGCAAACCGAATGGAAGACCCATTCCCATCACCTAGGGAGGGTGCGCCGATTGTGTCGATGTGTTAATATCATGACACTAGCAAGCACTGCTGATCGAATGACAGCTCCTCAATAATTCCTGGTTCTAGTCGTTCTGGACCTTCTATTTCTTCATCCAGCCTATGCAAGCGACCTTAGTGGCAAGTAGTTTCCATCAAAGTGAACGCCTACGGCCATCTGGAACGGATGTCCGAGTAGGTAACTGATGCGATCGCGAATCATCGCCCGATGTCCCTTCTGTGGGCTGTATGGTCCGCATCGCCGCAAGCGATCGCTCACACGTTACATGGTAGAAATCCTCGCGGCCATCTGTTCACAGCAACGGCGATCCAAGGCGGCACGAGTCAAATGTAGCTCCTGCTCGCATGTTTTCAAACGATGAAGGATCTTGAATCTGACTCTTAGGTCCACAGCATGGCAAGAATTGGAAGGCAGTTTGATTGATTCAAGACTGGCAATCATGTGCCCACAACAGAGAAAGCGAAGAGGAAATGAGACAAACCGTGACCTACCAGGGATACGCCATTCAACCTGCACCGCGACAGCTGGATACCGGCCAGTGGGGCTTGAACCTCTTCATTTTGTGGTCCTCTCACAACGAGGAGAAAAGTCGGCATATCTATACGACTGACGAGTATGCGACCAAGGAGGAAGCGACCGCCCATTGTATCGACTTTGGCCGACGGATCATTGATGGCAAAATTCCCGCTGTCTCGATCGACTGAATACAGTCAAATGGCACGCAGGACTATCGTGGTGAAATAGTTAAAGCCCGAAATAGCCCTTTCTTTAGTTCGCTTCCCTATTGACAGTTTTTTCTGTTTAAGCCTACGCTCCAAGGCTGTACGCCAACGCACAACCTGCCGACGGGTACTCAAAGGCCCACCGCCGACACCTTGTGGGAAAGTGCGGGACCGTATGGCAGCCGCTACCACTCCTTTCTCTTCGACTCTCTGCAAGAGATCCCATTCCGTTATGTTTTCGAACGGTACGCTATGACTCTGGCTCTTAGTACGCCCGTCTCAGGTGAAGAAGCGAAGATTGGACTATGACTATGATGGAGGGAGGTGGTCTTCACGCCTGCCAGCGGTATTCGAGGCACCCATCACATTCCGCTAGGATCACATCTCTGTTTGTTTTATCGGCGGCCCCAAGAGTTTCTGGACGTGACCGCCTCCTTTGTAAAGGCCGGTCTCGCTGACCATCAATTGTGCGTCTGGGTGCTTCCCTCACCATTGACCATCCCCATGGCCCTCGACAAACTCGCCTATCTCGGGCTGAATGGACCTGTGCTGCAAGCCACGAAGCAGTTGCAGATTTCTACCGCGCAAGACTGGTATTCCAACGGCACCTTCAATGTAGAGGGTTCTTTGGCTCAGATGGCCGCCTTACCGGTCTTGGCCTTCGAGCTTGGATATGCGAGTGTCCGTGGGGCGGGCGGTCCGGGGAAATTTCTGTCCGAAGCACATCGCCGGGCCTTTATGCGCTATGAGCGTCTCGCGACAAACGTCCTTGCACACCTGCCATTCGTTGGCTTGGGTTGCTATGCCTCGGCTGAGTGCTTAGCGACCGACATGTTCGACATCATGAGCGCCCATCCCAGGGCCTTACTACGGACGCAGGCGGGATGGACGAGCATCTAAATGGGTAGTTTGTCTTTTAGGATTGCCCATGGCTTTGCGCGTAATCCGCAGACAAATACACTTAACAGCGATTTAGTGGGCCAGTGTATACACCATGCGTTCGAATTGTGAGCCGGACGCGTCATACGCAGACTTTACCATCTTGATTCCTTGCGCTGGTTTTGAAGCCATTCTCCAAGCTCATAGAAGCCCGCGCTAGCGGTCGTGCTCTCCTCACACAATCGGCAATACTCATCCCACACATACTCCAATGTGGCCAGCACTAAACATTCCTCAGACCGCTTACCAGTATTCACGGAAATACGTGTAGCTTTCCTTTTGATGTCGTCGAGTTGTTCAGGGGTCACGGGGCGGTCTCCTTGACGATGCGTTCGAAGTCGGTGCGCGGGGTGAGCTTGAGTATCTGGCTGAACAGGCTGCATGATGCGTTCACGTTGGGTCTCCTTCGGTCCGGTTCAGGTGAGTTTGGGGATTCACTGACACTCTACACCTTCGGATGACCCAACGTCATACGCTGTTTTGG
>CAZNBG010000503.1:0-2576 GCA_964570915.1 uncultured Nitrospira sp.
GATTCGTGTCGGCACCATCCTGGCCACGGTTGCCTGCGGTAGCGGGTTTCCTTGACGGGTGAATATCCTGGGAGTGGAATCGAGTGAAAATTTCACTCCGTTTTCGAGCAGAAACTCAAACGTCGGAGCGTTTTCGTCTGCCCAGACGCGAACAAGATCTCGATCGCAGTATCTGAACTCCGGATTTTTGTAGTCGGTGTTGTCCAGGTATACCTGGTCGGCGGAGTCGGCTATTGCGTACTTTTTCTGCAGGCTCGTGCCGCCGCCGAGAGGAATGTTTCCTCCGCTGACCATGGCGTGGCCTCCGACATCATGATTTTCATCTATAGCGATTACCGTTGCCCCGTGATCGCGCGCTGAGATCGCGGCACAAATACCCGAAGCTCCCGATCCAGCAATAACCACATCCGCTTCGCGATCCCACTTCACGCGATTTTGGGCATTCGCTTCATCCACCTGCATCGCGGACAGTGCTGCCGCACCGAAACCGGCGGTAGCGCCTTTCTTCAGAAATCCGCGTCGAGTAAAGCGAGCGGGCTTATCGTTCGTGTCCATGGCTCTAATCCTTTCGTCGGAATAAATATCTCATGGCCGGATCAAGGATGCTTTTGTTATTTGCCAACTCGTTAAATTGCGGGCGAGATTACATTGCGGTAATAGGCGTGGTCAAGTGCTACTTGCCCGACAGGAAAATCATGAAAAGGGGCTACTTGGCCGAATGAGAAAACCATTCGACACGCAACACGTATGAAACTTGACGCCCATAGGTTCAGAGAGTATGTTGACAGAAAATAGGGAGGCCCATGGGCATGAGGACTACCATCAGCTTGTTTCTGTCGATTGCCTTCGTCGCATTGATATCAACGGCCGCGTTCGCTGAGGAACGGGTAACTTTCGCAAAAGATGTCGCACCCATCCTGCAGCAGCGGTGTCAGGTCTGCCACCATCCTGGAACAATTGCGCCTATGTCCTTAGTTACCTATGAACAGGCGCGCCCATGGGCTAAGTCCATCAGGACGAAAGTGGTCGCCCGGGAAATGCCGCCGTGGTTCATTGATAAGAACGTCGGAATCCAGCACTTCAGTAATGACATGTCGCTTACGGACCAGGAAATCGCCACGATCGCAAAGTGGGTGGACGACGGTGCTCCTCAGGGAAATCCCGCCGACATGCCGGCCCCGCGCCAATTCCCAGACGAACTGGCGTGGCAGATCGGAAAACCTGACGTCGTCGTCAGTCTCCCGAAGGACCTGATTGTAAAGAGCACCGGGCCGGATTGGTGGCCGGACATCCTGGTCGATCCACGGCTCACTGAGGACCGCTATATACAGGCAATACAGATCATTCCCACAAACGGCTATCCCAATATTCACCACATCCGGACGTCCATGGTGAAAGCTGGGGATACAAGCATTCATGGCGGGTCGCTCGATGGCAATGTCGAGCTCGATACGAACCAGCAAGGTCTCTTTCTTGATGAGTACGCGATAGGAAAAGGTCCGGATGTTTTCAAGGAAGGCTCCGGCCGGCTTATCACAGCGGGCACCAAGATCAACTTCGAGTTTCACCTTCACTCGAACGGAAAGGAAACGCCAGTCAATGTGCTCCTGGGCCTGAAATTCTATCCTAAGAGTTACACGCCGAAGCACGCGGTGACGTCCATGACGATCGGCTCCAATGCGGTCGTTGACCTTCGTCCACATGAGTCCAACGTACGTTCCGATGGCTACTTGCCGCTGATCAAACCAGCCCGGCTGCTTTCGTTTCAGCCTCACATGCATACTCGCGGGAAGGCCGAATGCATCGAAGCGATCTATCCAACTGGAAAAACCGAGGTCCTGAGTTGCGCTAGATTCGAGTTCAATTGGATGGACAACTACGTGTACTCAGACGATGCGGCGCCGCTTCTGCCTGCCGGGACTATTCTTCATACGATCATGTGGCATGACAACAGTTCCGAGAACAGGAACAATCCTGATCCCGACGCCCAGATCACCTATGGTTTAAGAACGGTGGACGAGATGTCCTCCGCATGGCTGAGCTACTACTACATGTCCGATGAGGATTTCAGGGCGGAAGCTCAAGAACGTAAAGCGAAACAACAGACATTCACGAGTCAGCGATAATGGCGAACAGAAGCTGGGGCCAATATACAGCCAGCATCACCACCGCAGCTTTTCTTCTACTCACGGCCGGTGTGCTCGATCGAGCCGTATTACGGGCTCAGCAATCCCCATTTCCCGGAATCCAATACACGAGGGGCCAAGATGTGAGCCCCACGTTTGAAGGCTGGGAGAGGAATCCCGACGGATCTTTCTCGATGTGGTTCGGCTATTACAACAGGAATAACGAGGATGACATCGACGTGCCGATCGGTGCGGAGAATGCCTTGGATCTTGGGAACGGTGATCAAGGTCAACCCACCCATTTCTATCCGGGGCGGCATTGGTTTGTATTCAAGGTTGCCGTGCCGAAGGAGTGGCCGAAGGAAAAGCGGTTGGTATGGACACTCACGAATAACGGCCGAACCAATCAATCGAAGGGTTGGCTGCAGCCGGAATGGGAAGTGGACAAAC
>CAZNBG010000504.1:0-1658 GCA_964570915.1 uncultured Nitrospira sp.
CAGAAAACTCAACCGGCATAAAGGGACGGTGCTTCCAGCTAAAGAAATGCAGCTCGGGCTTATCGTTGTAGATGCTGGTCTTATTCTTGAGATGAGGCAACACACTTTGCACGACTTCCAAGCCAACAACCCTGGGCAGGAAGTCGTGCAAGACGATCCACTGATAATGCCAACGTACGGCGCGCTGAATTTCCTCAAATTGGGTCATTGAATCTTGATGAAGGAGCTTATCAGCAATGAAGTTGTGGAATCTCAAGAACACGCCCTGCAGCTGAGAAACAATCACGTTCTCATCATTGCGCTTGTCGCCGATGAGCGCCCGATCGGTCTTGTCGGACCGAAGGAGATCCTTCTGGTTTTTGCTGGGCTTGCCATTGCGTGTAAGGTCCCTGCCGAAGGCGAAGTGGATGCCGTCAGCCTCATACATATAGGGCTGGTCGGCCGGACCACGGCCATACAAGTTGTCCAGATCGAGGGCCGGAGTGCGAAAATCGACCAGGGCATCGGGATCGTTTTGACTCTGCAAGCTGCTCGCAGGATCAAAGGTGATGTCGTGATCAATGAATTGACCGAGGTATGTATAACCCGCAGGAATTCCAAAATTCTCTTCATCATCAACATCCGATTCTTTCGTCGCAGTGGGAATCAGAAATCCATGCTTGTCACGTTTCGGTTGATTGTTCGCATCGAGCTGAACTTCCGGAGGCGATGTCATCCCTGCCAAAGAACTTTTGTCTGCTTTAATGCCTTGGGCAAGATTCAGCAGGTCTGCGGGATCGAAAGTGGCGGATGGAAGCGCACGGAACATTCGCCCAAAATTACCTTCGAATACCGGGGACTGCGCGGTGTCAAGCCCACGAAGTTCTCCGTGACTACCTTCTCGACTGGCGTTTACGATTTTTGCGACGTTAGATGCCATTGCAACCTCCCTTTAGAGAACTCCTGTTTTGGAGTGAACCCTTCTTTAATGAACAACCTCGGTCTATACATTCAATGCCAAACCCGTCGTTACCCGTTCCTGCTTTAACTCGACCGGTGTCTGGAAAACATTAAACCGTTGGTAACTCCCCAAATAAATACATGGCCTGCTCTGATCCTGACCTGAAAGTGCCTACGCCAAGTAATGTTTAGGATCTGTAGTCTCCCCCAGCCTTTCTTTCTAGACATGGTTCTCTGTTGTTACGAACATGACTCGTCCTCGCTCGTAGGAACTTATCCTCACCCCCGTTTCACAGACGGGGAATTTCCGCTGAATGAGGATGTATCGCTGAGGACTCACGAGTCAGTCACTTTGACCATCCTTGGCACAATCCTTCCATATTGATAGGGAAGACTGATCTTACAATGCATGTCGGTCAATCCCTCCTTCGCATAGATCCATTCGGCCTTATAGCATTGGATTGGTCGGCTAAACTCGCCAGCAACTTATCACCTTTGACTTTTGCCAAGGCGACCTGGTTCTGAAGGTGACCCCGTGATTGCGGCTGGTTTTCTTTACCTCCCCTCCCTGATTCGCCACCAAGCCGAGAGCGTCGATGAAGCCAGTCTGTTATTCATCCTGACCTGCCCCCAGGTGTAAGGCCACCTGTGTAGTTCAGACCTCGAAAGGAGAAAAAAGAAGCCCGTGCCAAAGAAAAATCCCCTACCCACGCCGCGCA
>CAZNBG010000504.1:1668-2566 GCA_964570915.1 uncultured Nitrospira sp.
GGTATAAAAAGAGTAACGGCCTGACTATGTGATCTATGGCACAAACGAGGTCAGCGAAATCCGATTACTACACTACCCGCTTTAACCAGTATGAACAACATCTCCGGCCTCGATTCCCTGTTAATTCCCTGATAGTACTCAGCGAGAGGACAGTGCGGAATGAGTCACGCAGAGGAATTCCATTTGGGGATGGGATTTCCTGAGAAATTACCACGACAACTAGGTAGAAAATTCGTGCAATTCCCTATATTTTTCCTGTGAGCAGGGAATTGCTGCAGAGAGCGGTTGGCGGGAGACTGGGCCCTCCGCCATATTTTCCAGCGTAATCTGCGCTCCCCTGCCTTTCCGTGCGATGTGAGATGGTCCACTGCTGAAACGGGGACCACGACATGGGGAGCATGCGGGAGTCCACTCGTGAGCACGGCCATCTGGCCGATGCTCGGACAGAGACCATCGTGATTGTTCCCTAGAAGTACGTCGCCATGGAAAGGATTAAGGCGTTATCTCCCGTAATCGGCATGCTCGTGTAGGCATTGGTAGCGCGCATGTTAAATTGATACGCGAGCCGGAAGACGGCATCCTCCAGGGGACGGAAGTTGAGGCCGAGGGTGAGCGTCTCCAAATCTCCCAAGCCGCCGGGATGATCCAAATTGGTGTTCACTCGGTCGTACCGCATGACCGCCGTAAAGGTGGAGCCTTCCCCAAAGTGCTTTTTGGAGAAGTCCCTGAGGAGCTGCGGCATAAAGTGGTAATTGCCTTGAATATAGTAGCCGGCACTCCGCTGTGGGGCCAACCGCCCGGTCACCGGATCGATATTCGGCTAACCTTCCAGCAATTTCGAGTTGCCCTGGTCATACGTCCACGCCGCTTCCCCAATCACCTCGTACGGGCCCCGCTG
>CAZNBG010000505.1:0-1350 GCA_964570915.1 uncultured Nitrospira sp.
GCGATAAGGGAACGTATAGCCGTCTGTTTGACCGGCAGACGACGGTCGGAACCGATTCGAATTGGTTGTTCTTCAATATTGAAGGTTTAAGTAATGACCCGAGGTTGGAGATCGCGATGAGCATGCTGATCGCGAATGCGATGGCCGATCGGGCATCGGGCCGCGGCGGGCAGCTCAGCATGACGGTTCTTGATGAGTGTTGGGCCTTACTCGATTCGCCGGTCCTCGCCCCTGAAGTTGTTCAGCTATTCCGGACGGCCCGGAAGCGGAACGCAAGTGTATGGGGGATCAGCCAGACGCTTGAGGACTTTGTCGGAACCGAGAAACAGCCGCGCATCCATGGCCCGGGCATTGTCAAAAACTCGACAACCAAAATCATTGGCCAACAAAGAGGCGACCTGGCCGCGCTGACCAATCACCTTTATTTGAACGATGTCGTCCTAAAGGAGATCAAAGCTCTCGCGCCACCCCAAAAAGGACGAAGCGCGGAGGCCGTGCTGGCTCTGGGCGAAAGGGCCGAAACGACTCAGGTGATTCGCCTGGTACCGACCACTGTCGACTATTGGATCTGCACGACGTTCCAGCGCGAACGGATGTATCGCCATTACTTCCTGTATCGTGATCCCGGAAGACCGTTATTTGAATCCTATCGTGAGCTCACCCGGCTTTTTCCGAAAGGGCTCGCGGAGCTTCCGGAACTCCCCGAGGAAGCCTCTGGAGCAGTCCAGTCCCTCTGGAGGGACGGGAGAAGGGCACGGCAATGAGTCGGATTCTCTTTGCCGCAATCTGTGGATGGATTCTTTTCCGTTATACCAACAGGTGGCAGCGTATCGTTGGCGTCGTCCTTGTCGGAACCATCACTTTCGGCTTGGTGTTTCCTCCGCCAGCTTACGGGCAGTTGGGTTTACTTGGAAGCATCCAGAACATTCTCAACGTTATTAATGGCGCCATTCGGTCTACATTGAATCTCATCGGGACCACCTCTCAGTCTCTACAGGGGCGATATCAGCAGATCGTTTGGCCGGTTCAACTGGTCGATCAAGCCAGGACTGCCATTGCCTCTTTGATCACACAATTTCGAGCCGGCATGCAGTCGATCTATCGGACGCCTGTTAACAGCGCGACTCTGCCGGCTGCCGCCGGGCTGGAAGCGATCATGCGAAATCGGCAAACGAATGATTTCGCAAATCTCACCGAGTCCTATTACCGGGCATTCGGTACGCTGCCGGCCGCCGATGAAGCCGATGGGTTGGTTCGGAACACGATCGATATGGATGACGGTTTTGCATTGAATACGCTCAAGACCCTGAAAACGACCGATCAGGCAGGCGATCGGATTCTCGAATCCGG
>CAZNBG010000505.1:1450-2558 GCA_964570915.1 uncultured Nitrospira sp.
CATTCAGGAACACGACCGCGTCATTCCAATCACCGGCTGACGTGGTGAGGCCGCGTTATCGTAGTCAGCCTGTGGGGTATTTCAATATTCGGAATCGCCATTTCGCAGATAAAGATGTTTGCGCGAAAACATCGAGCCGGAGGCTCATCTCTGAATGGAGGCATGCTCCTATGTATGAATCGGGTGAGGATAGCGGTCAGCTGATATTCGCCGCTTGCCGATTGGAACCCATGCGTAAGACCCGTATGCCTGTCGCGCCGTGCATGGAGAGAGCCCTCGGTTACCGCGGCTCCCGGCGCCTTGTCATATTCACGAGAACACGCTTCGGTCTGGTCCATTGGACGGATGGAGTTGATGACGGTCTTTCTGTTGTCGCCGTTTGGGATCACTTTGTGAACCACCCACTGATCCATCCTCATATCCGTGGCTACCGTTTTCAAGCCAGAGTCGTCGTGCCCGAGGAATTGACGATGTTTGCATCTCCCGCTGAAGCTCTGAGGGTCGAACTTGAAGAACTGGGCCACGCGATCTTGCTCGATCGGGAAGAACGCGTCGTCTGGGTTGGGTTCTTGGCGCAGGCGTTCCTCTATCTGACAGTGGCGGTTGCCTTCGAAGACCTTCCGGCGGATTGTGACTTGAACGATAAAGTGGCAGTGAGCTGAAGCATAAAATGGCAGTGCAGTCTCAAAGTGTTTGAGAAACGATGACTGCCTCCCTGTCTCCGCGAAGGCACACCGGAAGGATAAAGTGGCAGCAAGTACAAAAAGGAACGATAAGCTGGCAGCGGGTACGGTGCGCCCGCGGTCCTCGTCGGTCTGCACGAGCGCGAAACCCGGTGGAGATCCTTAGACCAAGATTGGACCTGGCTGCTCAGGATTGATCGCGGTACAGCCCGACAATGGGGCGACCCGGCAGAGCCTTTGGTCCGCGGCGACAAGAACGGCGATATGCCCTAGGCGGGTGAAGATCGAGAGCAATGGCCAACTGCAGCGCATCAAGGGTCCGCAAGCTCTCATCCACTCCGTACTGAACGAGTTGTTTCCTGGCGCTTTGAAAATGGCTCTCATGAACCGGCGCTTAGCCGCAAGCGTGGAAACCGTATTCTTAA
>CAZNBG010000506.1:0-2553 GCA_964570915.1 uncultured Nitrospira sp.
CCTCGCCGCGATGCGGGAGGCGTCGCGCCGCGTGGACGAGGCGGTCCAGAAGAAAGCGGAACGCAGTCATTTCAGTATCGCTGGGGCCAAACGAAAGCGGTGGTGGGAGAGCATCTCGTCGAAGTGTCCTATGGTCCGGCGGGAGAAATTTAGAACATGCACGGCGTGCTCAGATTCAAGATTCGACAGCGTCTTAACAGTAGGTGTGTTCATGTCTAGGAAAATCGTGCTGGGCGTTGCACTGCTCGGCACACTCTCATTGAGTCAACCGATCGCAAGCTGGGCGGTGCAGATATCTCTGCAGGCCAACAAGGATGCCACCATTTTCGAAAATGCATTCCAATCGGGTGACAATGGAGCGACGAACAGTAATGGAGCAGGGCCGGGTATGTTTGCGGGATCAAACAGCAATCAGTCGCCAAGACGAGGGTTGCTCTCGTTTGATTTGTCGTCTATTCCAACCGGCTCGACCATCACAAGCGCACAGGTCCAGCTCACAGTGGGGCAAATCGCCGGCTCCGGTGGATCGGGCACCGGCGGCGATCAGATCACCCGCACGATTGATCTGTTCAAGTTGAACACGGACTGGGGACAGGGTACGACCGGGAGCACTTCCACGTCGATCGGCGGAACCGGCCAGGGGTTTCCCGGCAATCCCGGCGATGCGACCTGGACAGACAATAAGCTGGGCCAAAGCCAGTGGACCACACCGGGAGCATTGGGCAACACCACTGGAGTAGCCAGTGCGAGTGCCCAGATCCAGGGCGGTCTCGCCGTCGGCGGTGCGCAAAATCAAACCTTCAGCTGGGGTTCCACCCCGCAGCTCGTCGCGGATGTACAGTCGTGGTTGAACACCCCTTCGATCAACTTCGGATGGCTGGTCAAGAACGTCGATGAAGTGGACAACCCCGCCACGCCCAGCATCAACGAGGGCTTCCAAACCTTCCGCGCGTTCTACACCAAGGAGGGAGAAGCATTGGGTCTCGGGACCGGTCCGCGATTGTTGCTGGACTACACACCGACGCCCGTGCCGGCGCCGGCGGCCGTGTGGCTCTTCGGCAGCGGACTGGCCGCGATAGTCGGGCTGGCGCGGCGGAACGTGAATCGAAAGGTGTAACTGCATCATCCCGGAATTGGTGGAGAGAATCAGATGTTCAATCTCTCAGCCGGCAATCGTACGTAAACGACGTATGGTAACCGGTATTATTTGAGAATCGATGAGACCAGCGCTGGCCAGGCCGAAACCTGGCCCACAAGAAAGGAGTCGCGCATGAGGAGGGGGTATCGTGCCGTGCTTGTGCTAAGCGGAGTGCTGCTGTTCCTCGCGCCGGTGAAACCGGCGCAGGCGGCAACCGTGCTCTATGATTTCAACGGGACCGGATTGGGAGGATCCTCAGTCCACGTGACGATGGGTTTGAATTCCTTGGTAACCACGCCAAACCATTCTTTCAGCCTGTCGGACGTAGGCTCGTTTGCGGTGCAGTTTACCAGTCCCGCCTATACCGCGTCCGGCAGCGCGCTGCCGGCAAGCCTCTCAGGGCAGATGAGCAATGGCCCCTCGCCCGTCTTCGCATCACTGTTTGTCAACGATTCGCTCACCACGTTCAACCCGAGCTTCACGGGGACGAACAACTTTCAGTTCTACGGCCTGAACGGCCAATCCTGGGCGATGGCGACCTCAGGGTTTGCACCGATCGGTACCACGCAAGTCACTGGTACGGGGACATGGGCCATAACAGCGGTGCCGGTGCCGGCGGCCGTGTGGCTCTTCGGCAGCGGGCTGGCCGCGATGGTCGGGTTTGCGCGACGGAATGCGGTAGAGGATCGGAATTCATCGGCTCATGAGATAACGAGTGTACGAATGGTACCGTGTATGAGGAGAGGGCGAGTCTCAACTGTACTGGTCAGTTTGTCTTTGATCGTTTCGTTTGTCTCTTTTACCACAGGACAAACCAATCTGATCGGTGTGCAATGTTTTGTGGGGAATTTCCAAGTCAATTCGATCAACACGACGATAGGCGTACAGACAGCCATCGGCAATTCGGGCATTGACCGATTGAATTCGCTCATCGCCACTCCGTCGGGTACGTTGTACTCGGTTAGAGACACCTTCAACGATCAGAGCCTTTTGGTCAGGATTAACCCGCTGACCGGAGTGGGAACGGACCTTGGCGCCATCACCTGGCAGGCTACTCGTGTGAACACTCCCTCCTCCGATTATCCAAATCTTCAAAGCATCGCGTTTGATTCCGATGGCACGCTCTGGGGAATCGGCCATTCCATGAGCGACATCAGTGGATCTGGCCGGATCTATACGATCGACCGGATCACCGGCGCCGCGACACTCAAGTTCGGTTTGGGGCTGAGCAACAATTTTCGCGGCACAGATTTCCTCCCGACACCGGTCCCAGTGCCCGTGGCAGTCCGGCTCTTTGGCAGCGGCCTCGTCGGCTTGGTCGGACTCGCACGGAGAACCAACTCAGCCACCCATCAGTAAATCTTCACATGTGACGAACGAACGAAGGAATGACCATTATGCGTTTCAAGATCATA
>CAZNBG010000507.1:0-2531 GCA_964570915.1 uncultured Nitrospira sp.
TGACTCCTGAATGCTCGGAGGAGACATTGGTGGCGCCAGGCTAAGGTTCTTCTCCGGCGGAGTCAAGGTAAAGCTGGAAGCTGTTTTCAACATCCTGTTATAGTCCCGAGCCATGCCGCGCTTGGATTTCTATCGAGTGTTGGGGGTGTCTCGTGAGGCATCGAACGATGTCATTAAGAAGGCATACCGGAAGCTTGTCTTCGAGCACCATCCGGACAGGAATCCCAATAATAAGGATGCGGAAACCAAGATCCGGGAAATCAACGAAGCCTATGAGGTCATCGGGGATCCCGAATCACGCCGCAGCTACGATCGACTCAATTGGGGCGATGAGCTTGTGCCTGATGTTGTCGATGTCTCCATTATTCTCGAGGAGATGGAAAAGAAGCTCTTCGACGAAGGACGAAGGGAGCTGTTTGCGCTGCTGATGAAGGATGTGACCAGGATCAAAGCTGAGCTTGCCATCATTCGGGAGCGAACCGTCAGCGATCAGGGGTACGACTCATTCAAGGAGGAGATTATCTCTGCGCGCGCAGTAGAAATCATGCATGAGTTCATGACCGATGAGATGGAGGGCCGCAGGAAACGGCTGGTCGAGGTCGCCACGCAAATGATGGTATCTCAATGTGTGGTGGGACGAAACGATGAAGGCGGCATCCGCTCGCTACGCAACCGACTCGATGAGCAGTTCAGCAAGGGTCGGGTGCACGGGTTTGCCTCGGCCTTGGAATTGTTCTATGAGAGGCGGTGACAAGCAAGAGTGCTGAGAAAAAGTATTCAGTGCTGAGTCCTCAGTAGAAAATCAGGGTTCCGGCTGGAACCCCAGGACTCAGGACTGAGCACTATGTTTTAGAGAGCGGACCAGACACAAATCGCCCCGCTTTCATTACGCCGGCGATCCTCTCCCGGTCACGCAGCAGCTCGATCTTCCTCAGCGGGTTGCCCAAGATGAGAAATAAGTCCGCTTGTTTTCCTCGTTCGATGGATCCCACTTGTTCTTGAATGCCGATCAATCGAGCGGCTGATGACGTGGCGGCGATGATCGCTTCCATCGGGCTCATGCCGAGCGCGACCATCCGCTCAAGTTCCTGTGCGTTGTCTCCATGATGGTTAAAGGGCGTGCCGGCATCGGTCCCCATGGCAATCAAGAGCCCGCGATGATGGGCTTGCCTGAAGCTGCTCTGATGGCGTTTCGTCATGGCCTTGGCCTTCTCGAGCGCGTGGTCGGGAATGCCGCAGCCTCGGCGACAAGCACCCGTCGTGGCGAGCGCCGAGAGTGTCGGGACCATATACACGGCGTGTTTCACGAACAAACCCGCGGCTTCTTCATCCATCAAGGTGGCATGCTCGATCGAGTGGACGCCGGCGTGAATCGCATTTTTCATCCCGGATGCGCCATGTGCATGGGCTGCGACTTTACGCCCGGCCTGTTTGGCTTCATCCACGGCCGCGCGAAGTTCTTCCAGCGTCATCTGTGCCTGATCGGGGGAAGTGTCGGGTGTGAGGACTCCTCCGGAGGCTATCACTTTTATCACTTCGGCACCCGCGTCGATCTGCTCGCGCACGACCTTGCGGACTTGTTCTACCCCTTCTGCTTCTTGGGCGATGAACCGCCGCAGATGTCCTCCAATCATGCAAATCGCAAGGCCTGCTCCGATGATTCGCGGTCCTGGAGTGAGCCCTTTGTCGATCGCTGTTTTCAGGGCAAAAATCGAATGGTCACGTGAACCGAGATCCCGAACGGTCGTCACGCCTGCTTCCAGCGTCTTTCCCGCCGATCGGCTGGCTTTCAGAAGCGTTTCGGTTGGTGTCTCCTGTCCAACGGCCTTCACCACGTCCGGTTCCGCACCCATGGTGAAATGGACGTGACAATCGATCAGACCAGGGAGCAGCGTGAGCCCGCGCCCGTCAACACGAGTGGCGCCGCGCGGAATGGAGATGGTACGACTGGGTCCTGCTGCGTGAATGTGGCGATCGCGGACAATCACCGTTGCTTGCTCGATCGCCTGGCCATTGCCATCGACGAGTCGAACATGGTGAATTGCGATGACCACGGTCAGCTTCCGATCGGAAATGTGATGATGATCCCGCCCATGACATCGTTCAACTTGAAATCACGGCGGGGACTATTCGGGTGCCGGTTGTGGCAATCGACGCAGGCCTGGGAGACGGCGCGATCTGCGTACACCGCTTGAAAGAGACGAAGCTCGCCTCGACGAATGATGCCGTAATGAGGTTGCGACGGATCTTGCTGGACCGCGGCCAGACCGACTCGTTCAAGATCGCTGTTGGCGCCGTTCCAGGCGTAAATGGGCGTGAGACTGGCGAGGCGAAAGGAAAACCCGAGATCCTTTGTGGCGACCAGCCGCCCGGACTCCAGGAGAAATTGCGCTGGCAGTGGGACACCGCGTTCATCTCTCCAATGTTCGTGGGCCTCGATGCCGTCGCGGCTCAGTTTGACGACGACGTTGTCCGTATAGTTGTTGCGGTTGGCCTCCAGAATGGCGTGAATAAACTCGGCCGCTTTTTGC
>CAZNBG010000508.1:0-2519 GCA_964570915.1 uncultured Nitrospira sp.
CCAGATAGTCGACGAAAGTCCCTGCGTCTTGGCGGCGATCATCCTTTTGGGTCGCCGCCCAAAGTTATGCCGGCTGCCGGCGGGTATCCGGTATACTTGCCTTTGACTTGCTCGCTGCAATTTCCAATTAGAGCCATAAAGATGCACGAGTTCACGACTAGGGCTAGTCAGGCATCCCTCTTGATAAGGCACACAGCGGCAAATGGCACACCATCGTAAAATCCTGCCCCTGTTTCAGAAGGCCGGAATACTCTCCTTCTTGCCTTTGCTCGGACTATTTCTCGTTCTGCAGCCGGTTGCCGAAGCCTCCTCCATTACTGTTCCCGATGAGGCCCCGACGGTCCAAGCAGCCTTAAACGCGTCAGTCGATTCTGTCTTCATCAGAGGCGGCTTCTACCCCGAAACTCCCGTCGTATCACAACAGGTGCGACTGATGGCCATTCCAGGGAACATCGCCTACCCGCGGCCGGTTCTCAGCGGGATCCTTATTCAGCCAACCATCACGCCGATCGTTCTGCCTCTCTTTGCATTCGATAGCCTTGATATCTCGGGTCATGTATTCATCCGCAATGACGATGTCTTCTGCGAAATAGCTTTCCGCCATTGCAACCTGGGAAGCGGGATTTCTGATCAGTCGCAATACTTGTCCACTGCTGCCTTGCGGCTGGAGGGCTGCACCGTCTCTGGGACAGCCCAGGTGAGAGTCGATGGCCTGTGTGCGGTGGACTCCTGCATAGTACATGGTGAACTCACAGTCGGAGAACAAGATGCTGAACTTCGCGTGACCAATTGCCGGTTTCAGGGGGCGGGCTCGGGTTTCGCGATTCTTGGGTCGCCCCTGATATTGTCCTGCGACATAATAAATAACCTCATCGACCAGTATGAGTTTGGCATTAAGGTGTACGTTGACGCCTACGCCACGGTCAGTAGCAATACGGTAACGTATTGTTCGGAGGAGGGCATCAGCGCGCTTCAGCACGGGACTGTTGTTACCGGTAACACCGTAAGAGGATGCGGAACGGGAATTGTTGCCGGTACTGTGGATGATCTGCGTGTTATAGGCAATACTATCGCGGGTTCTCGTGACTTTGGCTTCTACGGCTTTATTGATGGCACAGGAACCATTGGGGGGAACGTCATCTGGGGCAGTGGGTTGGACGGTATGCGGGTGGGTGGGGAAGGAGGTCTCGATGTGACTGTTGTGAACAACAGCAGCTGTCTCAACGGAGGCTCGGGTTTCGCTCCATCGTTCACTCTTATCGTTGGTGGTACCGAACGCTGCCAGGTGCTAAACAATGTGGCTTCAAGTAATTCGGCCTATGGGATTAGGTGGCTTACTCCCGATGCCACCAAGGTGGCATGTAATGACTGGTGGGGCAATAGGATGGGCAACGTGGACGGACGGGCGGCCTCCGACGAAGATTTTTCCCTGGATCCGAAGTTCTGTGATGGAGCCGCAGGCGACTTTCATCTTCGGGAAGGGTCGCCCCTAATTAACCGAGCAGGCTGCGACACCTTGGTCGGAGCTTTGGGAATGGGTTGCGACACGACAACGACGAGCACGCTCGTCATGCATTTGGTGGCAGAACGAATTGACGATGGCATTCGGATCATGTGGGAAGTGGAAGGATGGCCGACGGGCTCAGAGATTTGGCTTGAACGAAGTGAGAATCAGGTGGGGCCGTGGTCGAGGCCTCTCACCGAGCGATCCTCTCAGGGCGCGACGGTGATAGAAATAGACCACAGTGCCATTCCTGACCATACGTATTGGTACCGCCTAGTTGGATGGGAAAGTGGAACTTCGGATGTCGTTGGATCTCCGGTCCGAATCGACCCGGTCGTCAATTGGAGATTTGGTCTGGCTGGGCTAGCGCCCAATCCCGGTACTGGACCCGTAGAGATAAGGTTTGCAGTAGGGCATGCGGCGGTTGTTGATATTGAGATATTTGACGTGCAAGGCCGAAACATAGCGACTGTTGTTCACGGTCTAATGGCGGCGGGAAGCCATGTGGCGAGATGGTCGGGGTCTACCGGTAGAGGATCGGCTCCCTCAGGGCTGTACCTGCTCAGATATCGCTATCCGGGCGGTCAGCAGTGTAGACATCTCGTACGATCTCTATGAGCGGGAGCGCGCTTCGAAGCGTGGGGTGAATCCTGGACAACGCGGGACCCCACGGCACAAAACTCGCTCCTCGCTCGAACGCCGAATGCCGATACTGCAGCGAATGCTTCGTGGGCGCTTCGCCCATCGATCGACGCACGGCTCGCCCTGTTCCATTTCGTTCGATTCGGCGACCGGCCCCCCGCCTCCTGATCGAACCGAAGGGAGCCAAGACCTTGGCTGAGCTCGAGAACCTGGGAACGCAGGTGGTTTTGACCGGTGAGCGGCCCGAGTCGCCGCGCGAATCGCCCTCCACGACCCAGGGGTCGGCCATCGTGTACCGACTGGTCGATGCGGGCTGCGAGATCAGCCTCCACCGCCTCCTCACCCTGCTGGCCGCGAGCCCCCCGGAACGCCC
>CAZNBG010000509.1:0-2516 GCA_964570915.1 uncultured Nitrospira sp.
CGATCACAGGCATGGGCGCATGTGTCGCGGTCTTCAACGACGGCTGCGGATCCGGGACCGCACGATCCATGAAAAGTGCGATGAGAGCAAAACAGCAAAGGATGGCTGTGCTTCCCACAAGTATGCGCACGGCCGACAGGCGATGAACAGGACCGTTCTCATCCGACCGAGCTCGCATGAAGCCCCTTCTGCAACCGGCATATACTAATAGGCACCGCGCCGGCGGGGAGGCCGCCGGGCTGCACCTCTAAGGAACGGACGTGGCAGAGATCCGTGTGCCCCCAGAAACTAGAAGGCGAAGTCCACACCCGTCAGCACGGTTTCTCCAATCATGTTCGAGCCGTTCGACCCGACCCCTACCACGCGATACCAATTGTATTCCAGATGCAGGGCTACATCCGTTCTCGTGGACTGATGAATGAAGTAGCGGAGCGTCCCCGTGTGCGAGTCGACGTTATTGAAATTCGATTTATAACCTGAAAATCCCTGCTGGCCATTGCTGATCACGTCATACCGGTACGAGAAGAACAAATCTTCCCAGCCCAAGAGTGGCAGTTGCGTCGGATAGTAATCCAACTCGATGAACGCCCCATTCCAGGAGGCATTCTGCGCCTGGCCGATGGGCCCTCCGCCCGCTGGTCCGCACCCTGCTGGAAAACAGGCATTCATGTTTGCGAGGTGGGCGAGGAACAAATTCTTGCTGTCGTTTCCATGCATGAAGGCCCCGAAGAGGTTCCATTCTCCGTTGAACGTCGTACTGAAATCGACCCCGATTCTGCTGAACGCCGCGTAACTCCCCGCCGTCCCTTGGCAATCAAAGCAGGAGGCGTTGACCGCGGTCGGCATGTGCCCATACATCCCGAATACTCCGATTCGATG
The DNA here is from genome assembly GCA_964570915.1 of uncultured Nitrospira sp. Lineage (GTDB taxonomy): Bacteria > Nitrospirota > Nitrospiria > Nitrospirales > Nitrospiraceae > Nitrospira_D. The sequence continues at coordinate 880 of CAZNBG010000509.1, forward strand.
GCCGGTGACGATCCCATACCCGCCGAACGACTGTGTCGCATGGCCGTAGAAATTGACGTTGTAGCCGCCACCCCCAGCGCCACATCCGGAGGCCCCGGGGGTCGCTCGGGTCGGACAACCGTTCAATGGTCCCAAGGGTGAGCTGGTCGAGGGGCTGGTGAAGACCGCATCCAAGGTATAGCGGAAGAATCCACCTGTCGCTTGTGTCTTCTTGATCCCCGTCAGCTCAATCCCCGGTTGGTTGTCGCCGATTCCGAACTGATTCGAATTCAAGTATCCACTGTTGAGGAAGGAGCTTGAGTTGGTATTGAGCGTGCCGGAGGTGTAGACCGAGCCGGGCACGTAGTGATACATGACGAAACTCGTGTTCAGAGTGGGGCTCCGTTTTTCGCTGAAAGGGACATCCAGCTCGTGCTTCCCGATGAGCAGCTTGACCAGATAATCGCCCGGGTCACTTTTTACACCGATGTATTTTTCCAATCGCAAGAATTTGACGGCGGCGCTCTCCAGGTCCATGGAACCTCCGGAACCGCCTCCGACTGCGAACGAACCCCCGGGCTGGCCGGTCAACACGATCCGGTGGGCGACATCGCGCGTCAGGGTGCCAAAACTTAAGACGTCGAGTCCCGTGAACCCAACGGCATTCGAGCTGATTTTGCCGGACCCTGTACGAAGGCTCGCGAGCTGACTGCCGACTGTCGTTCGGAACGACACGGGCCAGAACCCCATCGTAATCCCTTCATACACCGGCAGGTCCGCGTCCGATCCGAGTTGGTAGCCGCGGTCGCGGAACAAGTTTCCGAAGTCGTTCAACTTCGGGAATCCCGGCACATGGCAGACATTGCACTTGAAGTCGTACTTGCGGGCGAAGGCGGGAATAGCCTCGACCTTTGCAGCCTGGTAGGTGAGCTCATGAGTCACGAAGGCGATCAATCCGAGGACGAGACAAATCGTCGTAGTGCCTGCGAGTTCCTTGAAACCCTTGGGGCGCATGGCGGACCTCCGCAACGGAATTAGGATGAAATGCGATGGCTGGAAACGCTTCGAGGATGCGGGATTCTGCGGTTACGTGTGGCTCCGCAGTGCGCACCGTGATCCGTTCCAGTCACGACGTTCGAACTTCTCAGAAGGGGCATCGGGTTCAGTTCGCTCTGGTTGTCATATTCTTTTCAAGAGATAATGCCCCTTCAGCGCAGCGGCGTTAGGCCGACGCGCCGAATGCTCCATTAGTTATCGGAATCCCCGCCCGCAATCTTCCATTCCACGTCAACCTCACGGACCGGGAATTCAAACTTTTCCTCGGCACTCCCCTTGGGCGTGACTTCAATTTGCTTCTTGATGATGTGCGGGTCGTCGTAAATCGGACGCGAAGAATTGAATTTGACGATGTTGTACCCTTCATGCCAGGCGACCAAGGTATATTTCCCGGGAGGGACGCCGGAGATTTCAAACCGACCCTCTTCATCGGTCACGGCGAAGTAGGGGTGATCTAATGCCGTCATCCAGGCATTCATATGGACATGAACATCACACTGGACCAGCAGTCCGACGCCGTTAGCGCGAAGAATCTTCTTGTCAATCTCCCGGTTTCGTGTCGGCATGGCAAGGTTGAAAAGGCTCGCATGTTTCTCATTGAA
>CAZNBG010000510.1:0-2511 GCA_964570915.1 uncultured Nitrospira sp.
TAACTCGCTCATACGCTTCACCCCGGACCCCGTCCTACGAAGGAGCCGACGACATGGTCGTGGTTGCCGATGTCTTTAGTAATGGCAGCGCGTCGCTGGCCGGAGTCGTCCAACCTCCTCGCGACCATCGCATGCTTGCGGATTTTGAAACTGCTCTAAGACGTGATGCCGCTTTTGTTCCGGCTTCATTGGATCGTCGTCCTGACACGATGCGTGTCGTGTTCACCGTGCAAAAAGTTGACGTGCGAGATCGTAGCTTCTGATCAGAGGTTACTGGATCAGCTCGCCGGAAGGATTACACGTCATTTCAATAACGTGATATCGCTTTCTTAGCTTTTCAAGCTCTGCTCGCTGCTTTCCAAGAATTTCCTGGTAGTCAGCAGGCGGATTTCCCCAGCATCCCTCCAGGCGATAAAAGTAGATCTCTCGCCCCGCCGGATCGACAAGCTTTCCTTTGTGGCACCGAGCCTTAATCTCTTTCAACTTCTGTTCGACCGTGACGCGTATCGACTTTCGCCCGCCGATCGCGATCGATGCTGAAACGATGTCCGTCTTCTGAATTCCCTTCGGCAAACACTTGTCAAGGTCTCTTCCTATCACTGGCAGTGCCGGGATTAGAAAGCTGAACAGGATTGCCATGAAAAGGTGGCTGGTTGTTGCTTTCAACGTTCCGCTCCCGCCCTCTCTAAAGTGCTTGACAGCCAATAACGCGGCGACTACATTCAGCCACGAAAATCGGTCGTAGCTGCCCATTTAAGACTGAATCGACAATCATAACGTTGCCCGAAGCGCTAAGCCCCTCAACGAAAGGTACACCATGAAAAGATTTTGGGGAATCCTGTTTGTCCTTGTCGTCATGTTTGTGTTCTCACTCGTGTTGACCCCCGGGGTGACCGCAGATAAAGCAAAACAGGACGCCAACCAAACTGGCGCCGGGGATCCACTTGATGACGACGGGCAAGATCCTGATTTACCGCCGCATGTTCGAGGAATCGATAAAGAGCTTTTTCTCAAAAAGCGAGATGAGCAGATCGCTCGCATGCGTGGCGTTGAACCTGGGCAGCCCTTCGATCCCACACTCCGACAAAAAGCATTGGACCTCATGCAGCGGCAACAGAAGAGTCCCATCAGATTGACCATGCCCGAAGCCATTCAAGCTACCTGGATCGAGGTGGGCCCAAATCCAATTCCCAATGGCCAAACCTCCCCGGTTAACCCGGTAAGCGGGCGCGTTACAGCGATCGAGATAAATCCGACGAATCCTAATCTTGTCTATGTCGGTACCGCCCAGGGTGGCGTATTCAGATCAAGCGACGGAGGTACAAACTGGACCCCTATATTCGATCTCGCCCAATCACTTGCGATTGGATCTCTTGCACTCGCTCCATCGAATCCGGAAATCCTCTTCGTCGGGACAGGCGAGGCCAACAGCTCGGCGGACTGCTACGCCGGAGTAGGTATTTATCGAATCGACAATGCATCGACAACGAATGGGTCTCTGTCGGATCTTCAGGGACCGATAAATCCGCAAATCACCGCCACGGCTGCAGTTGGTGGATCTCTGGTTTACAAGGCGTTCAACGGACGCACTATCAGCAAGATTCTCGTACTGCCGAGTGATCCATCCACGCTATTTGTTGGCGTCGCCAACGGCGTAATTGGTATCGGCGGAGAATCTCCCTTCGGTAATACAATTCCGCCCCTGGGGCTACGTGGACTCTACAAGCTTACGAACGCGACTTCCGCTCCTGCTTCTGTCGTAGCCACACGCATCGGCGTCCGCAGCGGCAACGGTTTCGAGGGATGTTTTGATTCGCCCTGTACCGGCAATCGAAATGTGAACGACATAGTGTTTGATCCAAACGATGCAACCGGAAACACAATCATCCTCTGGTTGAATGGTACAAGCACAGCCAATGACGGCGGAATCTGGCGCACCACAAACGCGATGGCCGCGACTCCTTCATTCACCCAGACACTCTCAACCACCGCCCCTTCTCCCACAACAAACGTGCGAGGGGTGCTGGCCATTTATAAGCCGGCGGCAGGACCTGCGGTGGTGTACGGAGCCAGTGGAGAGGATTCGACTGGAACCAATTGCACCAGCGCCACGCAAAGAGGAGCTTTGCGCCGATCTGTAGACGGCGGTGTCACCTGGTCATCAAAACTGCTTGGCGGTGGTGGTTTCTGCGGTGGTCAGTGCTCGTACAACCTGGGACTTGCAGTTGTTGCGGGCGCGACCACGGCACTCGACAAACTCCTCATTGGTGGAAACACATCTTCATCGTCTTGCCAGAGACTGGAGGCAACCTCGGTAGACGGAGGCGCCACCTTCAGTAATACTAACGCGGGATTACACGCTGACACTCACGCCATACGAATTGCACCTTCGAATAACAACATCGTCTATCGCGGTGATGACGGAGGCATTTGGAAATCAACGGATGGCGGCGCAACCTGGTCCAGCATGAACACTGCGACCTTTCGGGCAACTCAGTTTTCGGGAATTTC
>CAZNBG010000511.1:0-2507 GCA_964570915.1 uncultured Nitrospira sp.
CTACTTCAACAAATTGCTGAAGCTTGCGGGCCTGGAATTGCCCTATTGGGCAACCAATCCACCCCATTGGGCTGGCGGACCTGAGGGGAGTATCGCGAATTTCCCGGCCGCAATCATCGTCCTGTTGGTCACACTCATCCTCGTCATAGGAATCAAAGAAAGTGCTCGGGCGGCGGGCATGATCGTCATTCTCAAACTTGCGGTCATCCTCTTCTTCCTCGCCGTGGGGGCTCCCGCCGTCAGCGCGGACAATTGGACGCCCTTCATGCCCAACGGGTTCGAGGGGGTCCGGGCCGCCGCCGCCATCATCTTTTTTGCTTATATCGGGTTCGACGCTGTCTCAACTGCGGCAGAGGAGGCTCGAAATCCTCAACGGGATGTTCCGTTGGGGATCCTGGGCTCCCTGGCTGTCTGTACGGTTCTCTATATTTCTGTGGCTGCTGTGCTCACCGGCTTGGTCCCCACAAACCAAATCGATATTCACGCCCCGGTCGCCGAAGCGCTCAGTCTCGTAGGGTTCAAATGGGGCGCTGCCATCGTCGCCATCGGAGCTGTGGCGGGTATCACAAGTGTGCTGGTCGTGATGATGCTTGGGCAAATCCGTGTGTTCTTTGCAATGTCCCGCGATCAACTCCTGAGTCCTAGTTTATCCCGGGTTCATCCCACGTTCGGCACCCCGCATCGCGCGACGATTCTCACAGGGGTCGTTGTCGCAATCCTCGCGGCCCTGTTCCAGATCGGGGACGCGGCCGATATGACGAACATCGGGACCTTCTTCGCTTTTGTGCTCGTCTGCTTCGGGGTCATGCTGCTCCGTTATACGAAGCCGGATCAGCCCCGTCCCTTTCGTCTACCCCTGATGCCTCTCGTCCCGATCTTGAGTATTGGAGCGTGCCTGTACCTCATGGCCGGTTTGCCTTGGGCCACGTGGATCCGCTTTGGGGTATGGACCATCATCGGCATTGTCGTCTACGCCCTCTATGGGATGCAACACAGCAGACTGGCGGTCGATAGATCAGGGGGTAAAGAAAACTAGTCCGGCTTTCCGGACGGCTGTGTCGCAGACGCAGGCGCTGCAGTAGAAGTTTCTCCACCTGGGGCAGTAGCGGTTCGAACTGCAGCCGTAGCAGGTGTGGCCGGAGAGGGGCCTGGAGAAGTACCGACCGGAGCCGCCGCAGGTTTGAGGGCAGCAGCAGGTTTGGGTGGAGGTGAAGCTGGCTTCGGTGGGGCTGGTTTCTCCGGCTTAATGCCTCCTTCCCAGGACGGACCCGAATACATGTCTGCGGTCAACCCCTTCGTCTTCCATTTTTCTTCAAAATCAGCTGCGGCTTTGTTGGGGGTTTCGCCGACGCCCATCACATCATTCCAGGGATACACCTTCGGCCCAATCTGGCAACCGGACTCTGTCCGTTTCAAATACAAAGCGATGGGATTGCCCCGGTAGGGTCCAAGAAAGATATGGACAGATCCAACGTACTCGAGCAATGAGGCCATAAGGCTCCCCAGAAACATCCATGATGCCATAAGAAGTGAGAAGGGAGCAAGGCCAACAGCTGTGGAAGTGGAAGACATTTGAGCAGATCGCGCGGCATGGAGAAAGAAGAGGGGAACGATCCCGTTCAGGCGTCGATTTTCGAGAATCGTTCGCGAGCCTGGTCGATGGAACGCAAGAGAGCCTTGTGGCTTCGACAGCCCACCGCAAGTTTTGCGTCAGAAATCGTGACCGGTCGATAGGGAAGCAGGTAACGTTCCTTCAATCGGCGGATCCGGGCGAGGGATTGCGCCAGTCGTGCCGCAGAAAGGTCACCATTCGCGACGGCCTTGTCAACAGCATTGAAGGCGGCCACGACCCTGTTGCGATCCTTGCAGATCAGAGGCATATCGCAGCCTGCCTGAATGGCCTGAACGGTTGCGTCTCCAATCCCATAATGATCGATAATCGCATGCATTTCGAGATCATCTGTCAAGACGACCCCGTCATAGTGTAGGTCCTCACGAAGAAATTTCCCAATGATCGTTGGAGACAGCGTCGCCGGGCGGGTCTCGTCCAAAGATTTATACAAAACATGGGCAGTCATCAGCGTCGCCACACCGTTCGCCACGGCATGTCTGAAAGGAGGGAACTCGATACGCTCGAGTCGTTCGCGCGCCGCCGTCACGATGGGCAATTCCTTGTGCGAGTCCGAATTGGTGTCGCCGTGTCCGGGAAAGTGTTTCCCACACGCCACCACACGATTGTCCTGGAGGCCACTCACCGTGGCCATCCCCAACTGACACACCAGTTCGGGGGTTGCCGCAAATGCCCGATCACCGATCACCGGATTCGACGGGTTGCTGTTCACATCCAGCACCGGCGACATATTCATGTTGATGCCGACGGCCTTGAGCTCCTTTGCGGTCGTGGCCGCTGCAGCATAGGCCAGCTCAGAGGAGTGACATCGCCCCAGCACCTCGCATGGTGGGAAGATCGTGAATTCCTTCGGCAATCGTGAGACCCGTCCGCCTTC
>CAZNBG010000512.1:0-2506 GCA_964570915.1 uncultured Nitrospira sp.
TCAGGATACGGTGGTTCTCGACATCAATGTAAATGACAGGACTGTAGTAGCTCTTGTCGGCGGCCAAGCCTGTGCTGATGTAGATAAGACTGAGGAAGAGGGCGAGAAGAACGATGCGCATGAGGTCGCTCCTTACTAAAAGACCGATGGAGGAGACATTATCGCATTCACGGTTGGAAGAAGGAAGCCGGGAGATGAGCAGATAGCAATACGCGAGTTAGGAGAGTCTCTCTCTGAAATAACACTCCCCGCAGGATGCTCAAAAAATCTGTTCAGCAAGGTCGCAGCAAGCGAAGAGACGAAGCGTACCTTTTATCGTACGTTGAGTCTCTGAGCGATGCGAGAACGATGCTGGCGGACTTTTTCAGCATCCTGTCAGCGGACGATGAATGGGGCAGGAGTGACCTGGCCGGACGTAATCCAATAGTTCTTGATATCCGGCGTGGAATGCATGAGCGAGATCAGCAGATACGACGGGATCGGCAGGTTGATCTTGGGCCAGATCTCTTCGTAGTCGGTGGCGATCTTGATGTCGGTGACGGACGGCCTGGCCGGATCGTGTGGATGGGAATGATAGACAACGTACAAATCGAGTCCCTGATTGCGCATGTCTTTCTTGGCGGTTGAGAAATCCTGCATGTCCATGACGAAGGCGATCTCCGCCCGCTCAGCAGGCGACAACCGCTCCAAGTGGGCGGCTTTGGCGGGGTCGAATGAAGAGAGATTTTGGGCGCCTTCCATTGCGACGATATTGGTGATCCGGTACATTCGGCTGACCACGCCGTTGGTCCCCGCCAGAAGTCCGCAGCATTCGTGCGGCGCCAGCTCGCGCGCATGGGCGATCATGTCGTCGAGAATAGGTTGAGGAATGACGAGGTCTGCCACGTTAAATTGTGCAGCTGACGGTGTAGTCCATGCTCAGATCTTTGATCTTTGGGTTGGGCCCGCAGAGAGGGCAGGCGGGATCCTTGGGGCGTCCGACCTTGCGAAATTTCATATCGAGCGCGTCATAGATCAGCAATTTGTCGGCGATGGTTTCGCCGGTGCCGAGAATCTCCTTGATGGCCTCCGACGCCTGCAAGATCCCCATGGTTCCGGCCAACACGCCCAAGACGCCGGCTTCCTGGCAGTTGGGAACCAGTCCGGCCGGAGGCGGCTCCGGATACAAACAACGGTAGCACGGATAGCCGGCATGGGGCTTGATCGTCGTCAGCTGTCCTTCGAACCGGAACATGCTGGCGGAAATCAGCGTCTTCTTGGCGAAGAAACAGGCGTCGTTCACCAGAAACCGCGTGGTGAAGTTATCTGACCCATCGAGCACAATGTCGTAGTGGGAAACGAGGGAAAGAATATTCTCAGCATCGACCAGTTGGTGATACGCGTTGATCGTAATTTCCGGATTGATCGCCGAGAGTGTGTTCTTGCCGGACTCAACCTTTGGTCTTCCCAGTGTGGCAGTCGAGTGCATGATCTGCCGCTGTAAATTCGACAAGTCCACGACATCACCATCGACGAGGCCGATTGTCCCGATGCCGGCCGCAGCCAGATACAGGCCTGCCGGCGATCCAAGACCGCCCGCGCCGATCAGCAGCACTTTGGCGCGCTTGAGCTTGAGCTGGCCCTTGCCGCCGACATCCTGAAGAATGATGTGCCGGCTGTAGCGCTGGATTTCAGATTCGGTCAGTTCCATCGTCATTCCACCACGTTCAATTCAATCGGATCGACGGTGCACCCTTTTTTACGAAGGCCTTCGAGTGCGCGCTCGATTTCCGCCGTCTCGCCGGAGAATTCGACATCCGCCCAGCCTGTGGTGTCCCGCACGTCTGCGCGTCTGACATCTGTCACGACGTTATATTCGCGTCCGATTTGATAGATGATGGGCTGTCGAATCTTGTCTTCCGGGAAACGGATATGGAACCGCAAGTGTGACGTGTGTGCCATGATCAGCCTCCCGCGATCGCCGGCACAATCGACACTTCGTCGCCGGTCTTCAATGCGGTGTCTTTCCCCTTCAGAAAACGGATGTCTTCTTCGTTGACGTAGAAATTTACGAACCGGCCAAACCCGCCGTCTTCGTCCCAAAGGCCCGCTTTGATCCCGGGGTTGGCGGCTTACATGGTTTTTTACCAGTCCTGAATGGAACCGGCGGTCACGTCGACTTCACCTTGGTTTTTCGTCAATGGTCTCAGCGGAGTTGGAATACGGACTTTGATCATGCGTCACCACCACCGTTTTTCCCGAGCTTGAAGGTTTTTTCAAAGGCCACAAGGCTCGGTTGAATGCGGGTCGGCCGTCCCACGGCGTCGATGACCGCTTCCTGTGTTTTCAATCCATTGCCTGTGATGTAGGCCACCGTGACTTCGTTTTTCTTGATGATGCCCTGCTTGACTAGCTTCTTGAGCACACCGATCGTGACACCGCCGGCTGTTTCCGCGAAGATGCCCTCAGTCTGAGCGAGCAATTGGATGCCTTCCACGACTTCTTCATCGGTCACCATGTCCATGGC
>CAZNBG010000513.1:0-2474 GCA_964570915.1 uncultured Nitrospira sp.
TGTTCTGCCACGGCATCTGGGCCGACGGCTCATGCTTCAGCAAGGTGATCCCCGCACTTCAGGCAGAAGATCACCAGGTAATAGCCGCCCAGTACGCGCTAAACACAACCGCGGACGACGTCGCCACGGTAAGAAGTACCCTGGGACGGGTCAGCAGCCCTGCCATCCTCGTCGGCCACTCTTACGGCGGAAGCGTCATCACCGGCGCCGGAACCGACGACCGCGTTGCCGGGCTGGTCTACATCGCCGCGCTCGCTCCGGACGCCGACGAGACATCTCAGACACAGCAGTCTAACTTCCCGAAGACGGACGTCTTCTCCTACATCGAAGTCGTGGACGGACGTATCTGGCTGCGTCCGGAAGGCATCGACTGTTTCGCAGGCGATTTGTCCGAGCAGGAAAAGAAGCTCGTTTGGGCAACCCAGTGCGTGCCGGCTCCCGACCTGTTCAACGCGAAAGTCGGAGGAACTGCCTGGAGATCGAAGCCGAGCTGGTACATCGTCGCCAAGGATGACCGCACCGTCCACCCCGACATGGAACGGTTCGTTGCTAAGCGCATGGGCGCCACCACGACCGAGGTCGCCAGTAGCCACGTCCCCATGCTCTCCCACCCTGACTTGGTGATCAATGTTATCCGTGCCGCTGCAAGAGCCGTTCAAGGAGCCACGGCAGTAGCGTAAACACAAAGCGCTTGCAGAGCGAGTCGCCCGACCGGATGAAGCTCAACCCGCCGGTTTAGCTGAACGGTGCAAATCGGGAGAGGGGAGAGGGCCCACTATGAGGAATTACACACACGAAACGGTCCCAACGCAATTTGTTGAGGGAGATGGAACTCGTTATGCGTTCCGCCGCTTCGGCAAAGCAGGGACGGTTCCTCTGCTCTTTCTTGGATACTTCAACTCCAACATGGATGCATGGGACCCGGCAGTAACGAACAGCCTCGCGGCGGGCCATGAGGTAATTCTGCTTGACAACGCGGGGGTCGGAGCTTCGGGAGGGGAAACTCCTTACACGGTCGCAGAGATGATACCTCATTGCGTGGCTTTCTGTCGTGCACTCGGCCTCAAGGCGATTCACGTTGTAGGCTTTTCTCTCGGTGGGATGATTGCGCAGCAGCTAGCTCTGGACCATCCTGACCTCGTCCAGCGTCTGATTCTGTTGGGGACGGCTCCGCGCGGGGGTGAAGGATTAGCCTTCACGGAGCTATCAGCTGAAGAACAAGCGGATCCGGTTGCGTTCTTATTGGGAGCATTTTTTTCGCCTTCCGAGGCTAGTCAGGCGGCTGGACGCCAATACATGAAGCGGCTCGAATCTCGCACGAAAGATCGCGACCTTCCCGTGTCGAGGGACTCGGCTGTAGCTCAGCTTGCCGCGATCAGAGAATGGGGAACCATAAGAGGCTCTCGTTACGCTACCTTAGAAGACATCACGCACCCGACGCTCATCGTTCACGGCAATAAAGATATTGTCGTGGCACCCATCAATGCGCTCCTCCTCGCGGAGCACCTGCCCAACGCTCAGTTGATCGTGTATTCCGATTCGAGTCACGGAGCTCAGTATCAACACGCAAAGATCTTCCTGGAGCACGTAAAGCTGTTCCTGAGTGACGCAGATTCTCGTGTACCTGTGCCAGTCGACGCCGGGTCAAACCCTGAAACATATCTGTATGAGGAGGGACGTTCTCAATGACGACAACGGAGCAGAACAAAAGACTGGTGTTGGAAGCATTCGACACGCTGTTCAATAAACGTGACTATGCGGCAGCGGAGAAATTTTGGTCACCCAACTATATCCAACACAGCGCGCACATTCCTCCGGGGCGGGACGGCCTGTTCAACCTGGTCAAGGCCAGCCCTCCGACACTGAAATACGAGCATGGGTTGATTGTGGCTGAGGGGGATTTCGTCATCGTGCACGGGAGATATTCAAACACCGGCCTGCCGGTGAACTGGATTATCGCCGATATCGTGAGAATTGAAAAAGGAATGCTAGTCGAACACTGGGATGTCATCCAGGCGGAAGCGACGAAGGAAGGATCAAAGAGTGGTCTCGCAATGTTCGGCAGCGAGTTTCCAAAAGGAGGTTAGATGACAAGGAAAATCGAGATTGAGCGATTCACGCTGACTTCCTCAAGACCGTTTGATGGAACCATTGCAGACCTCAAGGCTGCAGTCGGTCAGCCGGACATCGCGGAGTTCTGGGGATCAACTCATCGCGCGCAGTCTGTCACCGAACTGGAGAGCACAATCGAGAAAGCTGTTGGGCGAACAGGATTGATGTTGTTCGCAGAGTTTGATCACGGCGCGATCTTGCGCAAAGGCACAGGTCGTGACACCCCCAGAATCATCCGTATGGTCATTGGCAATCCGCTCATCATGCGACGGATGGTTCAACATGTGCCCGACGCCGGCTCCTACGCCCCGGTAACAATCCTGATCGACGAGCGTTCGGACGGCGTTCACCTCTCCTACGAC